>NZ_WTLC01000005.1:0-139286 GCF_011378875.1 Pseudoalteromonas sp. Z9A5 | reverse complement strand
CTTCGAAAAGTTTGGTTATAAAATAAAGCTGAAAATTTTTTCAGAAGCACTCAAACAATTAAATAAGGATTGCCGTGAGTGCTTGTAGCTTATTAGCAATTGTGGGGATCCCTCAGGATTTGACCCCATTTGCTTTGACCCCATTTGCTTTCATTGGAAAGCCTTGCTAGGCGAAAAAGACGAACTAAACTAGACAGCCACTTTAATTATATAAGCTAAACCACCCCATAAAATCTACTTTTTAGGTTAAGAGCTTCCCTTTTCTACTGGGTTACTTTCATTTAACCCATTAAATAAGCCATTATCACTGTTAAATCTAAATTACACGCATGGTAATAACTGCATGTTGCAGTATTAACTTTTTACTGAGTCGTTTAAGTTTTATGCGGGTAGCTTTTCGCAGTTACTGATATTCGCTCGCCTTTTTCTATTTAAATTTTCACAGTAACTTGCTTGTGAGGCAGGTCTACTACCTACTGCGCCATGAATACGCGTGTAAATTGGGTTGTAAACTTTAATCCGTTTTTTGGAGATATATTTACTCTTGCTAGTATTAAGGATGGGTGCCACTGCAATTTTCGTAAGACTTATCTGTAAAACGGTCTTCACCACATAAAAATGCACGGCGTACGCAGCGTGAAATACAGTGGTAGTGTTTTGTATCAACCAAACTTACTTGTCGTTTTCTTCCATGGCAATAAGACACGCTGCTTGTTTTTTATACTAAGCAAAATTTAGCCTTTAACTTCAGAAAGTGAAAAAATTTAGGATGGGTGTCACTGAAATTTTCGTCTTTCTTATTAGTGTTAAATATTGTGAAATTTTAAGTGTTGTTAAGTAGTTTCAATATAAACTTAGCAGTGTTTAAAAACTTAATATTGCGTTGATTATTTCACCTCTACTTTTACAGACTTTATGTACCATGAATCATAGTTTTTCGAGGTTGTATCAAAGGTCGTTATTGAAAAAGAACCCGAGTCCAAAGGTGAAATGCTATATTTTATACCACCTAATGTAGGTAAAGGTCTATCTGCGAAGTAGTTCTTAGATGATGCTAGCTTTTGCGCTATTGGAGGGAAGTGATTGATTTTATAGTCTCGGCTGGTTCCATCTTTATGGTTGATAGTAATTATAATTTCTTTGATCCAGTATTTATCTGAGCCATTGTAGATTGAGCCTTTAAATGTATTTCCGTCCATTATACCTTTTCCTGAAATACTAGCCTCAGATGCTGAAATAGTATTTGGTTGATTTTTCTTTAGCGTATTTACTGTCCTATTTACTTCGCTTGTCGCTTGCCCAATAACACTTGCTGCTGCTATTACTATACAAGTAACAGCAAAAACAGTTGTCTTGTTTGGCTTGTTTTCTCTTTTCATTGCTAATATTAAAAGAGCAGCAATTGATCCAAGGCTGATAGGGGGTATGAGCTGTCCTAAAATATAAACAAAATATAGATGGTTGATAGCAGCTGGTTTACCTTGAATAGGAATGGTTATAACTAATAAAGCAGCTACAAAGATACTTCCTGTAATTTTAATAAATCCATCAGACATAAAAGTTCCCTTTAAAGTATATGAAGTTGCATAAATTTGCTGTTCGCTATTAATTCGATCCAGAAAATCAAATATAAGTCTATTTTTACCGATGTTCAACTCAGTTTATATTACCTCTAGTTTTTAAATTTGTTTCAGAGGTAATGTTTTGAGATAGAAAAAGAGTTTTAGGTATATTACCTTAGTTTTGTATTTATTAAGTTTTTATTGTTCAGTTGATCATGTGTTAAATTCGATGATTTCATTTTATTATAAATAAAATCAATGTATTGCATTTTATTTCGGTCTTTTTTATTTGCTGTGTAGCAGTGTAAATTGAAAATGTGCAGAATCTACGATGTCCTTTTATCAAAATAGCCAAATTACATTCAGTCTGCTTTTTTTACCACTTGCTGTCATTCAAATAGAAAGTGGCAAAGGGCAAGACGCGACCCCATTGAGCTCCTCCTATCTATAAGTTTTTAATACAATTGATATGTGCGTGCCGCTCATTTTCATGAATATATGCGCAAAGACCAGTTTGACTAATTAGTTAACTAATATATTTAGTTAATCTCAATGACTGGTTATCGCTGTGAGTTGAACTCACAGCCATAAGCGGTCGGTCAGGAGTTATAATGTCTTAAATCAAGGTTTAAAGCCAAAGGGGTCAAATCTTGACATCATACATCAAAATTATTGACCGTCCGCTTCTCGCTGTGCATTCATCAGTTAAACTCACAGCTCTTTGCCGAAGTTCGTCGAAGTGCTGCTTTTAAACTTGTTTAACATTATCATTTCTTTTGCAACGAGAGCAGCTGAAGGTAGAAACATTGTGGATATAATCCGTTGATCTGTTATAACCGCATGCTTATCTTTTAGTGTCTGCTTATTTTGAGCTATAGCGCCATTTTCATTAAGTTGACTTTCAATAAGAAATGGTAAGAGAGTTCCTTGCTTCGCCCACGATTTAGAGGTTTCAGTGGAATTAGGAAAGCTAGCTACTTTTTTCCCTTTAACCAAAAATTGCCCATTAGATAAGGTAACGTTAGCTATACCTGCAGATCCATGACCACCAACACCAACAATACCGTGAGACTCATATATGCGGCTTATAATGGAATGAATTGCCTTGTTATCTGCCACATCAAACATTACACCGTAGCCACCACCAATAAATACCCCCCAATAGTCATTAGGATCTATTTGAGTTGGTGAAAATGAGTTGTTAGCCTTTTCTAAGAAGCCTTCATATTTGATGGTATAACTACTTATACCCAAAGGATCCATCATAAACTCAACGTTTCCACCTTTCGGTGATACGAAGTCGACTTCAAAACCATGACTAACAAAAACATGATATGGAGGAGCAAATTCCCATAAATTATTTCTAGCGTCATGCTTTTCAGGATCTCCCATATCTACCTTGTTCGATGCTATGATTAGTACTTTCTTAGTTGGCTCTGCCATAGCATTTGTTACAAGCAAGAGAGCTGACAGTAAAATACTGGTTAAATATTTCATTATTTTCCTGATTAGTTAATTAAAATCATTACTTAGACGATCAAAGTGAGTGAAAGGTTTAAATACTCAAATATCCTGTGCACTTAACAATTTAATAGTGCACCCATCCTGCACTTTTCTACTGATTCACGATCAGAGAATGTAACCCAAGATATTGGTGTGAAAGGTGTCACCGCCATAGATTGAGGTAACTGTTTCAACTGTCAGCGTTCCGTGGTTTTGTTTTTGCTTTTGTTTTTGATAAGTTCGGCGTGAGCATTTAACGCCTGAAGTATGAATATAATAAATAGTCTCGTAGTGTATTTTCGACGTTTTGATAATTAATACTTACCCTACTATTGCGAAAAAACTGAATCGGATATGTGGCGAGTAATAAAGCTTGTTTAACAGTGCTTGAGCCAGTGAATTTTTAAACGAATTAGAGTGGGTAAATAGGTATGTTTGTGGAGCCACTGAGGGTCTGCTTTTAGGGTGAAGTCTGTACTTGCTCTGTACCGATTCCAATTTTTAATAACTATGTCAACGCTACATCCCAGCAAATAAGAGGGTTTAGTGTTTTGTAGAAGTGCATACGTAATTTTAGACATTAAAAAAGGCGCTTAAAAAGCGCCTTGCCAACAAGAATGTGTGCTTAAAACATATCTTGGTAGGAATTTGTTGTACTAAACGTAATTGCTTTTTCAAAGCCTGGTAGTTGTATGCTTTGCTCATCAATTACAATGTCGTTATCGTCAATTAAACCATCACCAAAGCGGTAAATTAGTTCGTACTGACCTAAATCGGCTTGCGCTTTATATGTTTGTTGAGCTGCTTTTACAGTCTCGGTTTTACTAGCATAACTACTCATAACACTATCGCCATGGCGTTTAGCAAGCATTTGCATTGTCACTTTTGGTGACAGCACTGTAGCCGTTGCATTATTGCCGCCAAAACCTTTTGAATTGATGAAAGCAATATCCATATCTTCACATTTGTAGTGAGCATTTCGAATATCAAGATGATCGCTGTAAACATCATCAGCCACTTTATCTATTGTGGTAATACCTGGCATAATATTATGGCTAAATACACCTAAAGCAATTGCTAACTGGTCGCCGCTTGCCGGTGCAATAGTATGACCAACGTATGCTTTTGGTGCTGTTACTTTCCAATTATCAATAGCAAACGTTTGTGCCACTTTATGATATATCAGCGACTCTGTTACACGATTTAATGGTGTACTTGAGCCATGCGCCAAAATAAAGCTGCGTTCTTGCAGCGCTTCTTTACCTAAAAGCGTTGTTGCTAAAGCTGCCGATTTAGCCATTGTTATGTAGTTACCAGGCCCTGGTGACGTAATTGATTTTTTAATACCATCAGCATTGACAAATACATCAGGTACGCAGCCTAAAATATCAGCTCCTAACTCAAGTGCTAATGCGTCATCCATTAAAATAGTAACTTGAGCGCCTTCGCCTAAAGTAAAGCCACAGTTTTCACCAAATGGACGACTACTTTTACGATAATCTGGTTCATCATCATGCGATAAATTATCTAAACGACGTAAGCCTTCAACGTTTGCAAGCGCACTCATATTACCAAAACCCTCAATAACTTCTGGGGTAATAGCACATTCCACACTTGCTACAATAGCAACACGTGTACGCCCTGCCTGTATATCGTTAACTGCTGCGCGTAAGTTATATAAAAACGTGGCACACGCGCCCGACGTAGAAAACGTAGTACCTACGTTGCCAGTTACGTAAGCATTAATAAAGTCTGTCGACATGGTATTTAAGCCAAGCGCTAATTGCTTAGTGCTTACACGTTCGCCTTGTTGGCGTGCTTTAATTAACCCGCCTAATCCTTTATCGTCAACTTGACCAATAACCGACGCTGAATAAGTACCAATTTTATCTGGCTCTACACTATTCATTATGTGCTGCCAATCAAGCCCTGTTGATTTAATGGCATCGGTAGCTGCAAAAATAGTTGCTTGTAAACCACGTGGTTGATAACGACTGTTATACATAACAGATGGATCAAACCCTGTAGGAAACTGCCCTGCTGACTTAATAGGGTTATCACGAGTTGAATCGTGCTTAACATCTATATCAGCGGCAATAGTTACTTTAACTTTTTTTCCTTCAAGCTCTTCAACTACCCAACTAGCTGGAACCGGTGTTGGTAAGTCGCGAGCACGGGTTTCAAATACAATGGCGTTGTCGTTTGATGCATTAAGCGTCATTTTTTGCTGCCATGGTGTAGCGTCAGCATCAAAGTGCTCTTTTTCGATTTTACGAATAAGCGTACCAGCAATAATTTGCTCACCAAAGCGTTCTTCAATATCGCTTTGCTCAACAATATTACCTTGAGAGTCTTGTAGTTGACCATTTACAACGCTTACTAAGTTCATCAGTGTGGCGAGGCCTAAAAATGTTTCACTGCGATCTTTTGCGTTTAAAGTGTCTAACACGATACGACGATAACCTTGATGAAAAGAAGTACGACCAGCGGCGTTAATACCACCCATGCCGACTATAACGGGTAATGCTGTCATAATTTGCCTTTAAAAACGTGTTATAAGAAGATGAAGCCAGTTTAAATGGATTACTCTCCATACATTGTGCTTTAATAGCCAAATATTAAGCATAAAAAGCCAAACAATACTGGTCGGAGCATCTAAATGGGTATTAAGCACATCAATCCCGCATTAAACATTGCCATTGCCGTTTATCCGCATTTATTAATTACTAGCTTAACATTGCCTATAGAAATGCTCAGAGCCGGTGAGGCATTTGCAAAAGGACATAGTGATAAGCAAAATTTTAGACCACTTGCTATAAATTTAGTCGCCAAAAGTAATGATTCAATAAGCAGCCAAGCAGGGCTTGCTATTATTCCCGATTGCACCACCAGCACGGCTCCTTATAGCGATTTAATTATTGTGCCTGGTATATGGCGAAACCCACGTCCTGTTGTGCAAACAAATAAAAGCGTGGTTGATTGGTTAAATAAGAGCTTTAAAGATGGCAGCCATATTATTGGGGTGGGTACTGGCAACTGTTTAATTGCAGAATCAGGTTTACTTGATGGGCACCCTGCTACAACTCATTGGCATTATGCAAATCAATTTAGTCGCGATTATCCGCAAGTACGCCTAAAGCCAGATTTTTTTATAACTCAATCAGAACGTATGTATACTGTTGCCAGCTTAAACGCGCTTGCCGATGTGATCGTACATATTATTAGTCAATACTATGGAAAAGCTGCCGCACAACACGTTGAACGAAACTTCTCCCACGAAATACGCAAACCTTACGAAGATCAACGCTATCTTGAGGGTGCAGTTGACCGCCATCCTGACGAGCTTATTGCCCAAATTCAGTTTTGGTTAAAAACCAATTTAGCCACCGAACTAAACCTGCAAGAAGTAGCAGCACAATTTAGTTTAAGCTATCGTACATTTACCCGCCGTTTTAGAGTTGCAACTAATCAAAGCCCAATAGAATACTGGCAACAACTACGTGTTGAGGGTGCTAAAGAATTACTAGCATCATCTAACTTATCAATTCAAGAAGTGGCACTTGAAGTTGGCTACAACGATCAAGGGCATTTAACCCGTGTGTTTAAAAAGGTGTTAAGCCAAACCCCGAGTGCTTACAGAAAAGTGGTGAGAAGAAAATTATTTGGTTAATCTGACTTTAGAGTGCACAACATTGGCGCTTTTCTATATATAAATTATAATATTATCTATTAAATGCCATAAATACTGATAACTAGGTAATTGCATGAATGAAACATTAGGTAATCACCTTTTTGATCTAAAAGATGATACATCTATAGACTCTAAACTATCAAAATTACTCTCTCTTGTGCGTAAACATTTAAATATGGAAGTTGCTTTTATTTCGCAGTTTATCGAAAACGAACGTGTTTTTAAATTTGTCGATAATCAAACTTCAAACACCGCTGTACAAGTTGGAAATGCCGATATTATGTGTGAAACATACTGTCAAAAGATTGCCGATAATAAATTAAGCTCAGTTATTAAAGACACGCACACCCATCCTATAACTAAAGTGATGCCGGTTACCGAAAGGTTAAATATTGGCTCCTATATTGGCGTGCCTATTATTCTTTCATGCGGGGGGGTATACGGGACTTTTTGTTGCTATAAGTCAGACTTAGATGACAGCCTAAATGACAGAGACTTATCTTTTTTAAGGCTTATACCAGAAATAGCCACTGAATTAATTGAGAAAAAAATTTATAGCGATATGTTACACCACGATGCAAAGTCGGCTATACAAAACGTAATTGAAACAAACAACATTACTACTTATTTTCAGCCTATATTTAATTTAATAACGAATAAGTTATCTGGTTATGAAGCCCTGTCACGGTTTTTTATTGAGCCTTATAAAACCCCCGACATTTGGTTTAAAGAAGCCTCTGAACTTTGCTTGGGTGAATCGCTTGAAATGCTTGCAATTAAAAACACCCTCAGTTGTATGCATAAATTTAATGACGCACCGTATATTGCAATTAACACCTCGCCACAGCATATTTTAACAGGTGCGCTTGCAAAAACATTACAGCACGCTGATTGCAGCAGAATAATACTTGAAGTAACAGAGCATTCACCAATATTAGATTACCAAGCAATGCGCGATGCACTTAAACCACTAAGAGACAGAGGAGTAAAATTAGCAATAGATGATGTTGGGGCTGGTTTTTCGTCGTTTCAACATATTTTAGAGCTCGAAGCCGACATAATTAAACTTGATATAAGCCTAACTCAAAATATAAATAAAGATCGCCGAAAATTTTTACTCGCAAAAGCACTGTGTGGCTTTGCTAAAGCAATAAATTGTTCCATCGTTGCCGAAGGAATAGAAACACAAGAAGAAATAACGGCTTTAAGAAAACTCGGAGTAGATAACGCCCAAGGCTACTTTATTGGTCGCCCTGCAGCTATAGATGATGCATTGATATATCAGACACACATTTTATCGTATTAAACGCCACTATTAAGTGGCGTATTATACGTTTGTTGTCTTTGCTATAAATTTACCATAACGCTTAAATACAATTTAACCGGCATCAGATTTTAAGCAACTAAAGTCTTTATTAAGCAGTTTGTCTTTTTCAATAAAAACCATAAGCTTATCTCCATCATGCCAGCACCAATCAAGTTCAGAATTAGACATTAACGTAATGAGTGACATCCACTCCCCTCCATTAGGCGTTGGGTCATACCCTAATGTGCAATATGAAGGGTAACCAAGTAAGTAATCATCACTAAAAACACCTCCATACGACAACTCAAATAAAAGTTCAGGATCAAACGGCCAATCATTTCTTAATTCTTCATACCTAGGAACATCCACTCCATTGGTAAAACTGATTTTTTTTGATAAAGCTGAGGTATTTATGTTTGTATAATCAATAAAGTCTTTTGTGCTCTCCCAGTAAAACCCTTTTATATAATCTTCACTTTGCCAAAATATTTCACCATTTTCATCATAAGCATAAAAAAGCGAAAGCATACCTGTTTTTGGAAGGTCTGCAGGCCCATTTTGTATTTCGTCAAAGTTTATTTGCCCTAAAAAAAGATATTCACCTTTATCATGAGTGGGCCAAATAAAATTGTTGGGTAAAAATGGGGTGCCTCCAAACCGGCTTTCTTGGCCTGAGCTTTTTTCTAAACCACTTAATAGTTTTATATCAATACAAGGTAAGGTGATTTTTTCAATATATTCGAGGTACTCGTCAAAGCCGTCTCTATATTTAAAAAAGCGTTTAAATCATCTGGTTTCATTTTGCTTCCTTTGCATTTAGTACATTTAAATTATGTTTCCAGTAAATATATGTTTTATAAAAATAACACTAGCAACACTGAATATTGAGCCTACTGTAAACTCACTTCTGCCACAAATAAAACAAAGCAATACCTTTACTAACTACGCATTACACCAAAAAATAAAATTACAAACATTGTTATATATTAATCTGTATAAATACATGACTTTCGTGGCACACTACTGTTGTGTTTATATAAAAAGTTTAAGTTATGCGCCAATTAAAAGAAGATACAATTAAAAGTAATCTTATTGAATCGCAGCAAAGTGCATTTGGTCCCGTATGCGTGTATCAAAACGAAGGGTATCGGTGGCTAACACTTGCACAAAAAACAAGTGAAGATATAACCATTCAAGGCGTTATGAACCTCACGCAACCGGAGCAAGTAATCGTTCCTATAAACCAATGTATGCTGCTATTTTTACTTAAACCTGTAAATACATTAAACATACTAAATTTAGGCCTAGGCACAGCGGGATTTGAGCGGATTATGTATTACTTACAAAATAATACGCCATATATAAATGCTATAAATACATTTAATACGGTAGAAATAAACCCACATATTGCTGCAATTGCTGCACAGCACTTTAACTTACCAAATAATCACAGCACTTATTTACAATGCGCTGAGCAATATATATCTCAATGCACTGATCACTTTAACGTAATCACTATTGATATTTTTAGTGGTGAATATCACCTGCCTTTTTTAACCAGTGATAACTTTTGGCAAAACATAAATCGGTGCAGTGAACAAAGTACCCAAGTAATCGTTAATTTAAACCCGCAAACAGGTCAAGAGCTACAAATGCTTTTAGTACTGCTAAGGCGGCATTTTAAATGCTTGGCACTAATAGAGTTTAACGAATACAAAAATATAGTACTTGTGTTAAGCCAGCATACGTTAATGCACATAAACGTTGATGAAATACAAAACTCACCTGTGTTTATAAATTTTGCGCCAACCCTTTATAAAAGTATTAACAGCATTTACCACATTGAATAAAGCGGGTTACCGACTAGGTTCGTGTTTTTCATAGCACGGTAAGCTTGTTTCTAGCTGCTCCCAGTTAGCCTTTGACGTAACAAAGTTATGCGATAATACTTGCTCAGTAATATCGCTATCGAGTATTCCTAAACGAATTCGTATTCTGCTTTTGTCATCATTGTTGCTACTGTAAACCGGCGAGCCACAACACTTACAAAAGTAACGAGTGCGCCCTGGTTTAAAACTAAATTCACTAAGTAGTGCTTGCCCTTTGGTTATTGTAAAGTCATCTGTATTTACAAAGCCATTGGTTGCAAATGCAGTCCCACTATTTTTTCTGCAAAGTGAGCAATGACAATGAATAATGCTGGTTATACTACCCGACACTTCAACGCTTACTTCACCGCACAAACACGAACCCGTATACATAAAACGTCCTAATAATTTAAACTCAGCTAAAGCTTGCCGAGCTGATTGAATGCAAAGGTTATATTACATTTTCAAGCTCTATCAAACCATACCTATTGCTTTAATGATTGACATAAAAACATTAAATTGGTTACATAACCTTTACTTTAAAGTTATAGCCAAAACAATAATTGGTTAACCAAAAACACCTAAACTTACTGAGAGCCAATTATGCATTTTAAACACACGTTACTTTTATGTTTGTTAAGCACGTTAGCGTCGTGTTCAACCATTTCTAAAAACACGTCAAACAAATGGCTGCTTATTGATAATTTTGAAAACTCACTTAACGACTGGCAAAGTGTTGATACACAAAATGAAACTAAGCCACAGGTTAAAAACCCACAAATAACAGTTATACAACCAGAACAAGCAACTGAATCCACAAATCATTATTTACTAAAAAAGCCCGCACGCGAGGGCATTGTTGGTAATCGCAAGGCACTCTCTTATAAAAAGCTCCCACAAGTGGTTAAAGTGGGGGAAACCTACACATTTTATATACGTATAAACGTGGCTGCTTTTCCTAATAACCATGCTTTTGGGTTGAGTAATCTTACTCCAGAGTTAATTAATAAACATGCTTACGATGCGTTTGAACCAACACTTCGCGTAACCGATAAAACAGAATCAAACGGTCTTGTAAACGATGGCGCATTAATGGTTAAAACCGACAGAGGATATAGCAATATTCAAAACTATGCTACCAAACAATCGGCCAAGCCACTGCAAACAAATACCTGGTACGACGTATGGTATGTTGTTAATAACGCAGCGGCGTCAGAGCAAGGTCAACAATACGATGTTTATGTAAAAGGCGGTGAATTTAGCAAGCAAACATTGGTGTATAAAAATGCACAATTTAGAATGAAGCGCGAACAACCGCTTATTTACTTTTTAGCTAACTGCAATACAGGTCCGGTTAAAAAGCCTTACGGTAATGGTGGTCTCAGATATGACGATTTATATATGAGCAAAGGAATAAACCTGAATAATCCAATGCTATAAAAACAAATAAAGCACTTTTTAAAGTATTAAATTATATTAATAACGCTCTACCATATTCACAATTAATACATTACAAACCTGCATTTAAAAATACTTAAATGGTATGATACCCACCATTATTTGCCATTTAAGTTTTTAAAATGTATCGATTATTTGAAAAAATGACAAAAGCATTTCCTGAGGATCAACCTACTCAGCCGCCTTCGACTTTATTTGCTTTTTGTCGTCACTACACCAAAGGAATGGAACTGTCGTTGGTGCTTATGTCTATCAGTGCCGCCATGCTCGCTATTTTAGAAGTCTCTTTATTTAGCTACATGGGTCAACTTGTTGATTGGTTAACGGCCTACACACCCGAAACCCTATTTGTAGAGCAAAAGTCAGAGCTTATCAAAATGGCTGTAGTGCTATTACTGGTATTGCCCGTAGTCGTATTTTTTCATTCTGCTATTTTGCACCAAGCATTACTGGGCAATTACCCTATGTCGATTCGCTGGTTAGCGCATCGTTATTTACTGCGCCAAAGTGTGAGCTTTTATCAAAATGAGTTTGCAGGAAGAATAGCCACCAAAGTATTGCAAACCTCTTTAGCCGTTCGCGAAACAGTGACCAAACTACTCGATGTATTAATGTATATTGTGGTTTATTTTGGCTCAATGGTATTTTTAGTTGCCGAAGCTGATTGGCGCTTAATGATCCCTTTATTAGTTTGGTTGGTTTTATACATTTGCGTACAGCTTTATTTTGTACCGCGCCTTAAAAGAATTGCCAGTTCACAAGCCGATGCGCGCTCAGAAATGACAGGTCGAATTGTTGATAGCTACACAAACATTTCTACAATTAAATTGTTTTCGTATACCCAACGTGAAGAACAATACGCAAAACAAAGCATGGATGTATTTTTGCAGCCTGTGTACAAACAAATGCGTTTGGTAACCAGCTTAAACTTTGTTATTCAAAGCTTAAATTATTTATTAGTATTTTCGGTTACCGCTGTATCACTTTATTTATGGTCGCTTAGTGCAATTAGCGCAGGTGCCATTGCAGTTGCTGTTAGTTTAGCGCTTAGATTAAACGGTATGGCGCAATGGATCATGTGGGAAATAAGCAGCTTGTTCGAAAACATTGGTACCGTAGCCGATGGCATGAAAACACTTTCAAACCCTATTGAAGTTGCCGATAAACCAAATGCCGATACGCTTAACGTAAGCCAAGGTGCCATTGAGTTTAGCAACGTACACTTTAACTACGGTAAAGCAGCAAACGAGACTAATCGCAGCCCAGTAATGGACGGTTTAAATTTAAACATTAAACCTGGCGAAAAAATTGGTTTAGTCGGCCGCTCTGGCGCAGGTAAATCAACGCTTGTTAACTTATTACTGCGTTTTTACGATACTGACTCAGGAACAATAAAAATTGATGGGCAAAACATCACAGATGTAAGCCAAGAAAGTCTACGCCGCTACATTGCAATGGTTACGCAAGACACTTCCCTGCTTCATCGCTCAGTAAAAGACAATATTTTGTACGGTCGTCCCGATGCAACACAAGCTGAAATGATCAACGCGACCAAACAAGCTAAAGCACTTGAGTTTATAAACGACTTAGTAGATAGCAAAGGTAACAAAGGCTTTGATGCACAGGTAGGCGAACGCGGTGTTACACTTTCGGGCGGACAACGCCAGCGTATTGCTATTGCACGTGTACTTCTTAAAAACGCTCCAATACTCATACTCGACGAAGCCACAAGCGCACTCGACTCAGAAGTAGAAGCAGCAATTCAGGCAAGCCTTGATGATTTAATGACGGGCAAAACAGTAATCGCGATAGCGCATAGGCTCTCAACCATTGCACAAATGGATAGATTAATTGTACTTGATGATGGCGGCGTGGTTGAGCAAGGCACTCATGAAGAACTAATCGCTAAAGGCGGGATTTACGCCGCTCTTTGGACTCACCAAACGGGTGGGTTTATAGGGATCGATTAATCGTATAGACCAAAACAGTTATAGCCACTATGTATTATAAAGTTTGGTTTTATCACTGCGCGATTATTTCACTCATCTTTTCGCTGTTGTCTCGTAATGCTTTAACGGCTAATTGAACTAAAAATAAAAACGAAGATGCCCTACACGCTCTTCGTTTTTTAGTTATTACAAACGTTTTATTTAAAACTATAAAGAATAAAAACAGCTCTCGAATGCTTTTCATCCAAGCTTATAAGCAAAGGTGCGTAACTTATTAAGGCTTTAATAAAAGTAGTTATCAGTACCTTATTTAAGCCCAAACATCGACCTTTCCTTGATTAAGTTTAGCCAATTATATACCATCATCGTCTTATAAAAATTTACGGATAGTTAACCTCTTTATGGAAAAAATACTTTCTCTACTTTTGCTTTGCGCATCTTTTCAGTCTTTTGCTGACACCGCTTATATTGGTGTAGATTATGTTTTACCTGAAATCACAATTAATAACGAAGATACAGAACCTAAAGCGGCAGCACTGCGTTTAGGCGTAAGTAATAACAATATGGCTTTTGAAGCCCAATATTTAACTTCTTTAAGTACTGATAATATTTATAATATTGAGTTCGACATAGAAGAAAGTGTTGCCTTGTTTTTTGTTATGCAATCAGATGTTGTTAATGGCTTTGGCTTAGACGTCTCTTTAGGGTATGCACAAACAAACATTGCAGTTGCCGGTCCAGAAGAAACAATTAACGGTGATTTTCAATATAAAGGTTTTGCTTGGGGACTTGCCATACATCAAGATATTCCTTACATAGACAACACCCAAATTAGACTTGGTTATCAATCTTTGTACAACAAAGATGATATTGAAATTACAGCTATTTCTCTTGGTTTTACATACCAGTTTTAGTCGTCCGTATATAATAAAAGGCATTTCCCTAAAATGGCAAAACTTAACACCCTCCCTAAATTATCAGTTATCGCGGTCCTTTTAACAGGTATCGTTGGTTGTGGCTCTGATAGCGAATCAGCCGACTTAGTAAAAGCAGTTACACTGGAAAAACTTCGTACTGAAGGCACTATTATAGAATCAGTCACTATTGAGAACGATCAAACTCGTTTAAGAGCTGGCGAAAAACATCAACTTAGTGCAACAGGTCTTGATAGTAACGGCGAAACGCGAAATGTTACTAATGAGCTAACTTGGACCTCAAGTAATACCGACATAGCAACCGTGAGTAACAGTGGTTTAGTAACTGCTGTCGCTAACTTATCAGCTAATCAAGGTATAATTACAATTACAGGCACTACCATTAATGATATTTCTGGTGAGGGCGAAATGTCGATAAGCGATGAAGCTGTAACAAGCATACAATTAAAACAAGCATCGCCTGAAACCGGTAATATTAATACCTGCATTAATGCAAACATTAATGGCGATGTTACCTATGCTGACGGTTATATCTCATTGAGTACGGTAAAAGACATGAGCTTTGTTTTAGACGATACCACTACGGCTTCTATAGATTCAGATGGTACTTTATACACCTCAGCAGCCGAAATCGAAAATACGTCCATCACCGCAAAAATTAATGACATTACAGACCAATTAATAGTTACAGCTGATCCCGTTAATTTAGAAAACATTGATGTATTAGTTAATGGTGATTCAACAGACATAATTACATTAAACGTCGGGTCGCGTTTACAAGTTAACGCACAAGCGAGCTTAGTAAATGATGAATCGGCTTTTGATATCAACTCTACAATAAGTTGGTCAGTTCCAAATACAAATAACGTCGGTATTACTACTGAAGATAGTGAAAATGTTACTTTGTTTGCTTTGAAGCCTGGTGTTACTCAATTAATAGGTACTTGTGGTGGCAAACAGCAAGTAGTAGCTGTAGAAGTGACTGGTAGTGCAACTCTCGATAGCATTCAAATTAATGATGGCGAAAGCCCGCTAGTATTAGAACCATTGCAAACCATTGATTTAACACTTACAGCTAACTACTCTACTTCGCCTTCTAGCTTAAATGTTACTGAATTTGCTGATTGGAGCCTCAATGGTAGTGATATAGTGAGTGCTGAAATAATTGACCCTGGTACTAATCAGGCACTCTATAGAATAACGAGTACATCAAGCGCTAATGGTACAGCTATTGTGTCGGTAACCTACGACGGCATAATCAGTAGTACACAAATTAATATTGAATAAGTTAGGCATCTAATTTTATAGTCACTAATTTACAAAATTAATTAGCTATTACAACATAAAGTAAACTGCTAAAAAAAGCGAAGGAGCAATTAAGCCCTTCGCTTTTTTGTTATTTTAATATCACTTATAATCCCAACTCAAAAACTAACAAATTAGTTAATTAAAAAGTGATATATAATCTAAGCAATTAGCCTCAAGCCAATCATTACCAGCATAACCACATTTGCAATCACACCAATCAAAAAGAAGTAACTACGTGGACTAGGATTTTTCTCAGTTGCTATCATGTAGTACAAAGTCATATGAATCAAACGGGCTATAACGTAAATCCATACACATATTGCAAAAATCGGGCTTTGGTAATTAATTACAAACGCAAATAGCACTGTACCTATAAATAATGCGCTGTTTTCAAGTGTGTTATGAAATGTTCTGTGTGCCCTAAATATAAAGCTGTCATGTGATAAATTTTCGTCAATTTTACCTGGTACGGCATTAGGCTCTTTTGCTTTGCTAAAGGTAGCAACGGCCCACTGTATAACCAGCATAATTAGATAAAAATAAAACGCCAAATAGGCAGAAAGTGCAACTTCAGTCATTATTAAATCCTTTGTTTGTTATATAACTATTTAAGGATGCAATTTTAAGACCTAAATTAATACATTGATATATAACAAATAAATGAAATTTACCGTTTAATAAATGTAAGTAACTCATAGCACTGTAAAAAATTTACTTAATCAAAACTCAACGTATTTCAAATATTATGTGTAATATTTTTTATTCAGATCTAAAAAGCTTAAATTCTTCTAGCGAGTGCTCCCAAACAGACACTTTATTGCGCCCCAACGATTTAGCTTCGTAGAGTGCTAAATCAGCTTGTTCTATTAACTCAAAAGGTGTTTTAGCATTAAATTTAATGGACGTAACACCAAAACTACACGTTACAGAAATACCATCAAAATGTGTTTTTTCTACTTTATTACGCATGTTTTCTGCAATTTGCATTGCCTGCAGTTGAGAAGTACCTGGTAATACAATACAAAACTCCTCACCACCAAACCGAGCCGTTATATCATCTTCACGAGCACAACTTTGAAGTACCTTAGCAACCCCACATAAAACAGAGTCGCCAATACAATGTCCGTAAGAGTCGTTAACGCTTTTAAAGTAATCAATATCGACCATTAAAATACAATACTCATTAAGTTGATCTAACTCAGAAAAATCACGATTTAAAACTTCAAATAAAATACGACGATTATAACAATCGGTTAAAGGGTCTCTTGCTGCCAAATAATCTAATTCTCTATTTCTTTTTTTAGATGCAGTAAAACTTCGATAAATAAATAAAACAAAGGCGAGGCATATTGCTAATAATAGCGCTAATGCGATACTTGCATATTTGTTTTTTGCCAACTCGAGTTCTGAAATAACCCGCGCTTGGCCTGAGTTTTCAATTTCACTGTTTTTCTTTGCGAGTTCTAGCTGGTGGAATTTTTCTCTTTCCTTTAACGACTCCAACTCAATTTCCATTTTATAAGAATGCAGATGTGCTTTTTCTAATGCGACTTTGTTTTCTTCTTTTTCATTTTGGAGAATTTCGATCAGTGCTATTTCTTTTTCAGCGAAGCTTAGTGATTCTGCAATATTCCCTCGTAATTTTTCTGCTATTCGCATTTCACGATAAGCATAGAGAGTGTGTAATTTAGAATCTATTTGAGCCGACAAAGCGAGCGACTCTTTAAGTAAGTTAACAGCCTCATCAGTGTCATTACCAATAAGAGCTGCAGCTAAAGGAATAAGAGATTTTATTTCATAAAGCGGACTCCCCGTTTGCCTTGCTAATAATAAGGACTCTTTATAATACTCCAAAGCCTTACTTTTATTTCCTTGGCCATTATAAATATTAGCGATGATTCGTGCAGTTACAGAGATATACGACGTCAGGTTTTCATGTTTGTATGTTGTGTAAGCATTTTGTGCAAATTGCATAGCGGAATCATAATTACCAGACTCAAAATTAATAACAGCCATTTCTCTTAATGCAGAAGCAAGGGTTTTTTCATCCACCTTGCCTTTTTGCAAATTAATTGTAAGTTCATAAAAAAATTCAGCTTGGTCATATTGTTTTAACCGAGTATATATAAACCCCATCTGGTTAGCTGTTTTGGCAATACCAAGTTCATCATTCACTTTTTTGTAATATAAGTACGCATCACGTACATGCTTAAGCGACTTTTCATACAAGCCAATATGACGATAAATGATCCCCGCACCCAGTGATGCTTTCGCAAACCCAACTGGGTCATCAATACTTTTTTGTATCTCTAAGCCTTGAGTTGAGTAATCAAGTGCTAAAACTAAATTATCTAAATAACGCTGGGCCTCTGCTAACGTGTTTAAGGTACGCGCCATCAATTTTAAATCATCCAAGCTGGTGTATACTTCTAAAGCTTTTGTATAAAAGTGTGCGGTTTGCTCTCTATTTTTAAGACGCTTGTAAGACTGAGCAAGTTTTTTGTAAGTTTCACCTAAGTGCTTCTGTATTTGGTTATCTTTACTTGTAAGGTGTTTTACTGCAGATAAATATTGTACATTAGCGTCGTGATATTTCTTTTGTTTATAAAGCATATCGCCTTTAATAATAAAGACTTGAGCTATAAAAAAGTCGTCAGCGTAATTTACTGTTAAAGGTAATATAGTTTCAATTTCTTTATTAAGCTCTAAATAGCGTTTTTCATCTAATAATATTTTTATACAATTTAAGGCTGACTTTATTTGGTTACGAGTATCATTTAATTTACCGTAACTAATTGAGGATTCGTGAAAATGATGTAATGACTTATCAATGTTATTATTTTTTTGATACGCTTGACCTAACAAATTATGTAGCTGTGCGGTTAACTGTATATCGGCATTTAGCTCAGCCTCAGACAACATTTTCTTACTTAATTCAATACTCATTATTACATCAGTATCAATAAGCAATTCAGCCCTTTTTAATAAACCTATATTAGTTTCTTTGGCTACAATATCTGGAGTGACTTCTTGCGCGTAAGCAAAACTTAAATTAAAAAAAACAATAAAAAACGATGCGCATATTAAAGACCTAGAAGGGAATGCTAGGTTTGTAAAAAGAACTTGTTTATGGGAGTTAAAGCTCCCCTTTAATCTATGGTATGAGTAGGTATAATGTTCCATATTTGCCGTTTTATTTTTAGTTTTTATTTCAATAATAAATATGTGAAAACAAATACAACGCATTTGCTTTGCCAAGTATTTACGTATTTATATCTTAGTCAATAAACTCAATGTGCTATTAGTAATAGTGTTTACTAGCATCAACAGGTAGCTTTTACATTATATATACCACTAATTAGCGATTACTTATAATTAATGTTAACTGCAAAGAATAATACTAAATAGTAATTATTCTTTATCTCAGTTAAATTTTGAGACCTGACGCATTTTATTAATTTAATAATACTATTTCAATACAATCTCAATGTTGTTGTTCGCGAAAATTGCACACACTTTTATGTAAGTTATACACCTAGTACCTTAAAATTTAGTATATTATTTTTATAAATCAACTCTAAACTACTAATTAGCTTAGTAGATTTTTATAAATAACAGCTAAAAACAGTAAAAACTTTGAATAATTTACACTTAGAGTTTTGAGTCGTACAACAAATAGATTTAAAAAGCCTATTTATACTTAAAATAGCAAAAGCTTCATCTAAAAAAGCTTTTATATTCAAATAATTAGTTAAATATGTATTTCTTATGACTAACTTCAACGTTTGGTGGTTTTTTATATTTGTTAAAGTAATCATAACCTTCTTTTAGATTAAGCCAAAAAGAGTACCATTTACTTGATTGGTGTTTTAATAAAAGCTCACTATCAAGTTTAAACGGAAACGAGTGAACCCTAAAAAATGGTTGCCCTGACTTTAATGCTGCAGCACCAAGTGCGTAAATTTCATTTATGTATTCATCAGTCATCGCATAACACCCAATAGAAACGCAGTCTCCATGAACCATCAATGCACTCCCTGTTCGGTTGTGTATACGGTCGTATTTATTTGGAAAGCCCAAATTAAATGATAAGTGATAGCTACTCCAAGGGTTAAGCCTATTGGCATTCACATAATAAAACCCCTCAGGACTTTGATTATCACCTTCTTGTAATTTTGGTCCAAAATTTCCCGAGAATGTACAAATTTCATAATTTTTAAAGTTTATATATGTACCGTCATCCGACTCAACCCATACTTCAAGAATACCTGGCTCTTTGAATATTCGAATAAATATAGGTGCACCATATTTAAGACCTTTATTTGCCAGCTGCTTTTTTAATGCTGGCTCTACCATTGATATCGCTTTTTCAGAACGTGCACTTGTAGGGAGTTCAGACGCAATAGAGCCATACGTAAAAAAAGTAGACAGTGCTAACATTATTAATTTTAGTTTATTCATAATTCAGTTCAACTACCTTGGAGTAGCAATATAATAAGTAAATTATCGTGCCGCATAAGACATTTCAAATAGTATATCAATACCAGTAACCAGCACTAAAGCTAACAACAAAGCTGCAAAAGCTTTCCCAAGTAAAATACTCCCTCTCTTAAATCCATAACATTTATAAGCATAATATGGTACGCCAACACCCCCTAACAAAGCGCAAAACAATGGTTTACCACCTGCATCCTTAATATTATTCTCTTTCGCATGAGCTCTACACCACATAAATAAAAGCACCCCAATAATAGCTATATGTAGGAAATATGTAACGTCGACCATATTTCTAGAGTAGAGAAAGTATGAATCAATTACAGCTGAAACTAAAAAAGAAATGATTAATGCTAGAGCAATTTTATGCGAAGACTTCATATTATCCTTTATGACTAACGAGGTTGTATAACTCACCGCCTTGCAAGCGAATGACGTAAGTTAGATGTAATGCAAACTAAAAACTTTACTAAAATGGTAGTAAATCGTGTCGAGATTCATAACTTGCTTAAATATACTTTAGGGTAACTCGCCCAACAGACTAAAAATAGTGATTAAACGAGTTATTTAGATTACTACATCTTAATAATCATAGAGCTTGTTACTGCTTAGTTTTGCTTTTTAATAAATTAGCTATTTCATGCCAACCCATCATATTAGCTAATTCAATTGCACTGTGCCCATTTGAATTACGTAGCTCAGAATCTGCGCCATACTTTAACAGCAGTGAAACCGCAATATAATTACCGGCTAAAGATTCTCTATGAAGCATTGTCCAACCATTTTCATCAACACTCGTCGCTACTGAAGAGTTTGTTTGAAGAGTTTCTTCTATTTTAGAGGCCATATTAACACTCATAGGATGTTCTAATATTTTGCTAGGAGCACCGCTTTCAGTATTAATCATTACTTCTTGTGGTTTATTTTCACCACTGGGTGTTAATTCAATTTCACTAGGGTTACCAAAGTCTAATCCCCATGCATTATCATGTTGATTTCTTTCTTGCTCAGACATTCTCAAACGCATTAAATTAACGGTATGCCCGCCATAAACTTTATTATCAATAACATACATCCAATCTCCAATATCGCTTACAGGAATGTTAACCACATCACCTGCAGACACATTTGAAGCCCAATTAGGTTCATTCATTAAGGTGCCTGTTACATTTATTCCATCAAAATCAATATCGCCTATCCACATGTGCTCAAAGGGAGGTACGCCATCGCCTTTATCTGTTTTAAAAGCAACCTTAACAATTGATAAATCAAGACCAGGAACTATTCGTCTTGATTCCCAAGCGAGCTCTCTCCAAAAATACTTAAACGTATCTCTTGCTGCCCTGCTCACGTTTTCCATTTCGCTGTCGTTACTGAAAAATAAAACCTGTTTATCTGTCATTTAATATTCCTTATTTTAAAAGTCATTTAATGTATCAAAAAGCGGTGCTTATAATTTTACAAGTCGCTAAAGAGATAACCACTCATTTTTGAAGCCTTTTCTGGCTATAAGTATGTGCGAAACAATCATACCAACGAGAGGTATAATAAACATAGATATGAGCGTTAATAACACCCATAAAATCCAATTCGCCTTATTTTTTGAAGCAACAATTCCCAAAGATACCAAGTAAAAAGCCAGTAATGATCCTGTATAAATACCTAGCTCTAACTCTTTATTTAAAATCGATACTGCAATCACCGTAATAATAGACACAAGTAAAATGGTTAATATTGAAAACCATACTCTGTTATTGGTTTTGTATTTTTTGAAATCTTCATCGCTCAGCAAAACTTTTTGACTGACTACATTTTTAATCATTTCTACAATCCCTATTAAATACAACTATAAAAACACCATAAACAGTGTTAAAAATATAACTTTAATATCAAATACTTATAAAAAATTCAAATTGTTGTGTATTACAATTACCTTCTTATTGCTTACTTCTCTATCCGTCCCCGGATACAAAACAACAGAATAAGCATTCTCTTGTGTTTTATTTATGCTAGATATTATTAAATTTGTGCCTTTAATAATGAGTATTTTACCGCTAACAAGCTCTTTGTACCCGTTTGTGTCTTTACTATAATACAACTCTAAAACAGAATCATTTTTTGTGACTAACCAGCCATTTCCGTACTCAGTGTTAAACTGAGTAACATAAGTATGCTCGCTAATTTTGATTGGTTGCCACATATTAAAAATATCATCTTTAATATCTATGACTTCATTAGGTTTACATACGTTGTCTTTACTTATTTTTTCAACAATAATTTTTCCACCTTCACTGCACAAAACATACGATTGTTCAGTGAAAGATAAACTAATAACTTCCCGAACAAAGTCACTAGATGCACGCAACTCTCTGCGCTTTACTTCAATACCTTTTTCATCTATTTGCCTGTGTAACCAAGTAAAGCCATGATGAGACAATAAATGAATTTCGTTATTTTCAACAAATATTTTATTTTTGTTAGGTAATGGCACTTTAATATTATGTTTTTTCTTTAGCGCTTCGTTTTTAAATTCCATTGCCAACAATTTATCTGGTTTTTTATCATCATATATTTCAACATCATAAAAAATCGAAAATTGATTTGAAACACCAATAAAGTTACCCGCAAAAGGTCTATTCCCTTTAGGTAATTTAGTGTTTTTTCTATTAAAAAGTGGAATGCTAATTTCTAATTCTTTGTTAGGATCATAAGGCACAATCGAAACATAATTATCTAAAGTTGGACTTAAAAATAACGTGGGTAAAATACCATCATCTTCAATAAAGCTCTTAGAGTTTCCAGCAGTATCTAAAATGGTATAAATTAGCTCATACGCTCCGCATTTTTTATAAACATAATTCGCGAGTAACGTTTTACCGTTACAACAAATGCTTCCATGCGTTGATATACCATGCGAAGTGATTAATGTTGTTATTTCAACAAAATCAAAACTTTGTGTAGATGAATCAAAAACGGTAATTTGATTAATATTTTCCATTTTAAGCTAATATTCCATTTGTATTTAAATAGCAGTAAACCGTTCAATTTATGCAAAATAGTTCTACGATCTTAATGTTAGCGTCACTAATACCACACCATGATCGGTAGTTAAGTCATCACGCTCGTACTCAGGGTTTATTAAGTGGCGATCGTAAGTTTTATAGTCGCTTACTTCAAAAAAACTTCCAAGGTAGCTGGCATCAAACTCACTTGATAATAAAATATAATCAAGCACCGAGCTGCTCGCGCCATAGTAATGTGTAGGCGCCCTTAACGGAATTGCCTTTGGAGCATCTATATTTTTGGTGTTTACACAGTTTGTATCAATAATGCTTTCGTCATAACTTAAAATTGCTTCATCTGAAACAACGTTTTCAGCTAGCGGTTTGCCTGTAATGGTTTCACTTGTAGCAGCTTCACTTTTAATCGCTTCATTAAGAGTTGCTTCATCAGCACTCAAATACGATTTAACAAATAAATCCCAAGAATCATTTAAGCAATATTTAGCAAGGTAGGTTTTAGCGTCAAACGCAGGAGCAAAACGTAGCGTATTAGTAAGTAAATGACTTAACACACCATCAGCTAGGTCGTTATTAAAATCGCCCATTAGCATCATGGGTTGCTGCGTAGCTTCGCGCCTAGCAATCATTTCTATCATTAATAACGTAGCTTCACTACCACGCTGAACAGTGGACCCCCAACCGCCCGCTACATTCGATTTTAGAATCTCAATTATGTTCTTTTCAGGCGAACGTTCTTGTAAAGGATCGGCTGAAAGCTCTTTACTGTGTTCACCAACTTCAATCATTGGGCGCTTAGATTTAAAATGCACCACATAACAATCGGTATTACCTATATGCGGCAAAGTAATGGTAGCTCTTAGTACCTTGCGGCTAAATATAAAGTCACTATTAAGCCCAACAGTACTGGCAAGTTCACTATCGTGCTCGACCGCTGCTACTTCAACTATCGGGTATTTAGCGGCAATCGCCACTACGGGACGCTTATAAATAAAGTCGTCAATCACTTCTGGCGCATCTACCACCGCAAAGTAATTATAACCCTGCCCGCCCACTAACTCTTTTAACGAGTCAATACTAAACACTTCCTGAAAACCAATCACATCAGGCTCGTGCTCTGTTAAGTAATCAACAATCCAACGCTGCTTTTTAGCCCACTGCTGCGCGGTATAAATTTTCTCAAATTCATAATATGCATTGGGCGGCTCAAGGTAATTAAACAGATTAAATGTGGCTATTTTAAGTTGGGTGTTTAAAACTACAGACTCAGATGAGTTTTCAGAGCTTATTGTTAATGATTTATCTAGTGATTTAAGATTACTGATACAGTTGCCTATTTAAAGTATAAAAGTACTTGGGTATAAAAACAGTTCGAATTAATGATAATACACTCAGCTGATTTGAATTAACATCGAGCTAAACAACTCAACTAAATAAATTTCAATTTATATTAACTCATATAGTTTTACCTTTTAACGGCTCATCTTTTTTTATATCACCCAATAAATAGCATTCATGCGCCTAAACAGATAAAATTCGCGGCAATTAAATATGAGCGAAAAAGTGAAACGTTGTTATGAGTAGAAAGATTGAATTATTAGCCCCTGGCGGTGATGTAAATGCGGTTAAAGCCGCTATTGTAGCCGGCGCTAATGCGGTTTATTGTGGATTAGATACCTTTAATGCCCGAAACCGTGCCTCTAATCTTTCGTTTGACGAACTTAACGGCGCACTTCGCTTAGCACATGAATACGGTTGTGAGATTTTTTTAACGCTCAATGTAGTTATATTAGAGCATGAAATGGGTGCGCTATTTAAGCTACTAAACCAGCTAGTTAATACAACACTTGATGGCATTATTGTGCAAGATTTAGGGTTGTTCAATATAGTTAAAAAGCACTTTCCCACCTTACACATTCACGCATCAACGCAGTTAACGACCCATAACGAATCGCAAGTTGAATTTTTAGCGCGCATTGGCGCTACACGTGTAAATTTATCGCGCGAGCTTAACTTAACCGAAATTAAAATATTGACTGATGTAGCGCACAAATGCGATGTATTAACTGAAGTATTTGTACATGGCGCATTGTGCATAGCGTTTTCGGGGCAATGTTATTCAAGCTCAGTAAGTGTGGGTAACTCAGGTAACCGTGGTCGTTGCTCGCAAGCATGTCGTGACGAATACGAGCCAACCGCTATGGGTAACAAACACCCATTAAACTTAAAAGATAATTCAGCCTATTTTGATTTACCAGAGCTGGTAGCCGCAGGCGTTGACTCGCTAAAAGTAGAGGGCCGAATTAAAGGCGCTAACTACGTACACACGGTTATTGATAGCTGGCGTAAACAGATAGACACTTTTGTGCAAACCGGTAACTTAATTGAAGACGATTCGAGTCTTTATAAAGTATTTAACCGTAACTTTACTAATAAATTTTTAACCGGCGACATGACCAAAAACATGTTTACCGATAACCCACGCGACCACAGTTTTGATCACGCTAACGAAAAAAACAACGCAATTTCGGTTGTGCAAATTTACGATGCACAGCAAGAGCTTTCTACTCAAAAAAGTGAAATTGATTCGTTAGTTAAAAAGAAAATTGAATTTTTAGATATTTCAAAACGCGAACTTACATTTGAGTTTTCGGGGCAATTAAATCAGCCATTTACGGTTAACGTAATTATTGAATCTAAAAACGAAACTATGTTAGCAGGCTCAGAGTTAACGAATGCCGAGCCTAGTCAGCGTTTTGAAGTGCAATCGCAAATGCTAATGCAAGCTGCTGATAAGTCGGTAGTTGATATGGATGCAATAGAAAAACGCTTTAAAACGTTTAGTAATGCAAACTTCAACATTAAAAAAATGGATTATTCAAACTTAGGCGACAACTTAACCGTGCCGTTAAGTATTCCGTTTAAAGAACTTGCCCGTATTAAAAAACAGGTCGCGTTTTTATTAAATGAAGGCAAAGACGTAATTGCCCCTGTTGAATTACCTAAACTGGTAAACCACGAAAAAGAAGATAAAAACAAAACCACACTGTCTATTTTAATATCGGACATAAAAGACATTTACCTATGTGATTTAAGTAATGTAGACGTTTACTTTAAATTACCTGAAAGCTTTAGAAAAAATAACGACGCGTACATTAATATATTTTTAGAGAACCCACAGTTAATTCCGTACTTTCCGGCTGTGATGATTGGCAAAGACTTTGAAGAAGCCGTGCGCTTACTTGAAACAGTAAAACCAAAACTTATAATTAGTAACAATACAGGTGTTGCCTTTAAAGCAGTGGAGTTAGGTATTGACTGGATTGCAGGCCCGTTGCTAAACACTACAAACTCATATGCATTATTAACGCTGCAAGAAGATTTAAATGCTAAAGGTGCGTTTATTTCAAACGAGATTAACAAGCAACAAATGCGCAGTATTAAACGCCCTAACAACTTTAAAATGATGTACAGCATTTATCATCCAATACTAATGATGACCAGCCGTCAGTGTTTTTTCCAACAAACCGTAGGCTGTAAAAAACCACGTATAGACGCAAGCTGCATGCTTAGCTGCAAAAAAGAAACAACGGTCACTAACGTTAAAGGGATTAGCTTTGCTATTGATAAACAAAAAGGCGGATACCCGAGTATTTATAACCATGAGCAATTTTTGAATATGGATATTGTGACCGATTACGCCGACAAGTTTGACGAGTTTTTTATTGATTTGACCGACATTGGTTCAGGCGATAAAGACAAACTCGATAAAGCCGTATTATTAGAGCATTTTCAAAATTTAATAAGTGGGCAAACACAAGCCCAAGATCAATTAAATCAAATGGTAAAAATACAAACACGCCAGCAATATGTTGAAGGCTTAAACAGCTAAGGTAAGCATTAAAATGACACTGCCATTATTATATTCATTACAACACTGCCCTTACGCAATGCGTGCAAGAATGGGGATTTTAATGGCAGAGCAACAAGTATTACTACGCGCTATAAAAACTAAAAACAAACCACCGCACCTTTTACAAATATCGCCAAAAGGCACGGTGCCTGTTTTATTATTACCTAACAACCAAGTAATAGATGAAAGCCTAGACATTATGCTGTGGGCTTTAAAACAAAATGACCCACATAATTTACTCCACTCTCACGACCCGTTAGCACTTGCGCGTATGCTTGATTTAATTAAGCTAAACGACACACAATTTAAGCCAGTGCTCGAAAAGTACAAATTTTATGCTCGCACAAAAGATATGGCACACCTTTATTACCAAACAGCATGCGAAGAGTTTATTAAACAATTTGAAGCAAAGCTAACTACTCATAAATACCTAATGAGCGATGAAAAAAGCTTAGCCGACTATGCACTACTTCCGTTTATTAGGCAGTTTGCCCGTGTAAACAAACATTGGTACTTACAAAGCGAATACACACATGTACGCGCGTGGTTAAACGAATTTTTGCAAGCTCCTATGTTTACCAAAGTAATGGCTAAATATGATTTGTGGATGGATTGCGGCGAAGAGTTTTTATATGGCGTTAAAAAGCCTTAACTTAGCCTTTGTTTTATAGGAAATTATATTTCTATAGTTGACTAACCTGAACTCTGGGTAAAAGATTTACTAATGCATTGAATCATGTGATATTTAAATTTATTTTCTCGAGCCAGAGATTTTTAGTGAAAACAAGGCGAATTTGCGCGTCAATAGCTGGTCTATTGCAAGTAAATTCAACGTAGTTAGCGCTGAAAATAGCTGCTCGAGATAGATTTATTATCCAGAGTTCAGGTTAACTATAAAGCTAGGCATTGAATTATTCTCATCATCGAATTTAAGCCTATTATTTACGCTATACTGCCTTCCCCATTATTAACAAACGCTATGCATTATGAACTACTCAAACTTTGGCACTAAATTTACACAACCCAACGGCATTACCCAATTAATGGAAGACTTAGGCAGTGCTAAAAGCAGCAATAATCCCAATATTGTTATGCTTGGTGGCGGTAACCCCGCATTAGTACCGCAAGTTAATGAGGTTTTTTTAAGTGAATTACAAAAACTTGTTGCCAGTAATAAGGTATCGCAAGTATTTGGACTTTACGATGGTCCAACCGGTAACGACGAGTTTAGAGCAGCATTAGCAGGTCAATTAAGTAAAGAATATGCATGGGATATTAGCGCCGATAATGTAGCGCTTGGCAACGGCAGCCAAGCAAACTTTTTTGTATTGTTTAACATGTTTGCAGGCAGCATGCCTGATGGCAGCCATAAAAAGATTTTATTTCCACTCGCGCCAGAATATATAGGTTATGCCGACCAAGGTTTATCAGCCGATATGTTTGTTGCAGTAAAGCCTCATATCGAAATTTTAAATACAGGCGGTACATCAAAACAATTTAAATACATTATTGATTTTAAAGCGGTTGAGCAAATATTAGCTAACGACAGCAGTATTAGCGCGTTGTGCGTATCGCGCCCTACCAACCCAACAGGTAACGTAATTACCGACGACGAAGTAAAGCACCTTGATTTACTTGCTAAGCAATATGGCATTCCACTCATTATAGATAACGCGTACGGCGACCCTTTCCCAGGTTGTATTTACACTGATGCAAACCTAACGTGGAACTCAAACATTATTTTATGTATGTCGCTTTCAAAACTTGGCTTACCAGGTTTACGCAGCGGTATTGTGGTTGCAAACAATGAGATTATTAAAGCAATAGGACGTGTAAATGGCAGTATGGTTTTATCGCCAAACAGCATTGGACCAAGCTTAGTTACACGTTTAATTGACGACGGCGAACTACTCCCACTGTGCCGTAATGTTGTACTGCCTTTTTATCGTAATAAAGCACACATAGCGATTGAGTTGTTTGATGAAGTATTTGCCGATATGCCTGTTTACCTGCACAAAGTTGAAGGGGCATTTTTTATGTGGCTGTGGTTTAAAGATGCAAAAATGACAAGCGAAGCGTTGTATCAACAACTTAAAGAGCAAGACGTGTATGTAATTCCAGGTCACAACTTTTTTATCGGCATTGACGACAGCTGGGCGCACAAGCACGAGTGTATTCGTATTAACTACGCTACCGATGCAAATACCCTAAAAAAAGGCTTAGAAGCAATTAAAGCCGTTATGGCGTAAATTTATAAAACAGTGATTAAAGCTTACTATCGTGAGTTTTAATCACATCTTAAAAACCCGCTTATATAACCCCACTTAGCTTTATCAGGTAGATTGAGGCTCTTTTACTAATTTAGCTTTTAAGACCTTAGTTAACTTAGCAAAAACAAAACCACCCATAGCGCCTGCAAGTAATTGCGCATAAAATCCCCAGCCTCGCGCGCCCGCTATAATATGAATATTCATAATTGATTCAATGGCAATTAAAACAATAGCAAACGCCACAATACCAGCAAAAACAAATAACAAAGTGCTGTATTTTTGAACCTTTTTATTAAGCTGTACCGTAACTAAAAAAGCGATGGCAAGCGCTACAGCAATAATAGCGCCATAGGTGGGTAATAAACCGACCCAATCATCAAGCGTTAAATTAATACGATCGCTTAAGCTAACAACAACGCCTACATTAACTAATTGATTGACAACGTATTGGCTATGAAACAAGCTAGCAAGTGAAAATGTAAGTAACCAAGAAACTAAAAATGAAGGCAATATACGTGTTAAAAACAACATGGTTATCTCAATTTAAAATAAAGCTTTTCTCTTATGCAAGCCATGCTAGCAAAGGCTTGCCCCGTAAACAATGTATCTCTTTTTTTACTTTGCTTTCGCTTTTTTCGTTTTCTGTTAATGCAGGCGCTGCGTTACCAAATGAGCAATACAATACAAAAACACTTGCTACACAATTACAGTCTCCGTGGAGCATGGTTGAACTGCCAAACGGCACATGGTTAATTACAGAGCGTGATGGCCACGTAGTTATCGTTAAAAACAATGCGCAATCAAGAGTAAAACTAGATCTGAACGGTTTATACGTTGCAGGCCAAGGTGGCTTGCTCGACATTGTATTATCACCAGATTATAACGACTCCAAAAAAGTCATTTTTACCTACGCCCAAGGTGATGCTAACGCAAACAGGCTTGTTGTTGCCAAAGCCACATTTAATGGCACTGACTTTTCAAAACCTAACATTATTTATAAAGTAGCGACTGATAAAAATACACCGCAACATTACGCTGGGCGCATCCTTGTATTACCCGATAACACCTTATTAGTTTCAACAGGTGATGGTTTTGATTTTAGAGAGCAAGCACAAGTTATCACCAGCCAACTTGGTAAAATATTACGTATAAACTTAGATGGCACCATTCCAACAAATAACCCATTTATTAACCACGAAAACCCAAATGCACATGCTGTTTACTCACTTGGTCATCGTAACCCTCAAGGCTTAATTTATGATTACGATACACAGCAAATTGTTAGTCACGAACACGGCCCTGCAGGTGGTGACGAACTAAACTACTTAACCGCTGGCACTAATTACGGATGGCCTGTAATCACTTATGGTAAAGATTATTCGCAAGCGCGTATTTCACCATTTACCGAATATAAAGGCATGCAAAAGCCAAGTGTTGATTGGACGCCTTCAATCGCCCCTTCTGGTATGGCGTATTACGGCTCTAAACACGCCGCCTTCCCTTCATTACAACAACATGTGCTTATCACAACGCTAGTCGATAAAAAGCTCTACGCCGTTAATTTAGCAAATGGTGAATTTACGCAATCTCACGTATTTCCTGAAGCCGCAGGAAGATTAAGAGATGTGTTTGTTACAACTGAGGGGAATATAGCGGTATTAACTGATGGTAAAGAGGCAAAACTAATGTTAGTAATGCCGAATTAATTTGCATAAAAAACTAACAATAAAACTAATGGCAAAAAGAAAGAGCTGAGCCAATTGTTACGCATTTTTTTAATATCAAAAAAATCGAGTTGGTCGAAACTTTCTAATGGGCGATCCTATTCTTTTTTACAGCAATTTTTTAGCCTTACTAATATCTAATTCGTATTTGTTAATATTTGCATAAAACCTTGCAGCAGAAACTGCTTTATTAATATCTCCAAAATATACTTCATGCAAGCCGTCATTTTTATATTGAAGTATCATAAGATCATCTACCTTTTCGAGTGTGTTAGCAGATATAGCAACAAAACCCGTTTTTTGTGATGTAGTTTTAACACTGATTCTTCTCCCTGTTTTTGAGAGAACATCAAAACCATGTTGGTTTACAACATGTGAGATAGAACCGTCAATTATGAGTGCACAATAAAACTCACCTAAACGACCAATAAGGTGCCTTACTTCAGTTGGCTTTACACCCAACTTTTGAACTTCAAATCGAACTAAGGCTAAATATTTTTCATATAATTCTTTAATATTACTTAAAGTAAGTAAATCATCAAATTGTGCAATTCCTTTGCTATAACTATTATGTTCCCATGGTTTACATCGAGCGCATTCTTGAGTAAACAACCCATTTTTCTCGCCTTCCTGCTTTGTCCAATCACGTAGTGACTCGACATTAGTAGAACAAATTTTTATGTAACTTCTTTCAGTAAACCCACCCTCTTGAGCATTTCCTTGAAGTGTTGTTACATAACTGCAATCTGCGGTGTGAAGAACTCGATAATCTAATCGCTTACTTTTGGATGTATTAATAACAAACCCATTTGGATTCGACTGAATCCAATTAATATATTTATATTCATCATTGATAAATTCCGAAAAACTCATTAAAGCACTCCAAATGGGATAAGAAGGCTGTAGAGTAATTCCAACAACCAAAAGTAATTAAAAAGCGAACCCTTAAATTAATCCTAAGTATTTAAAAAAAGGCTTTCTGTATCAGATCTTGATTTTTACTCATCTAACCAATCATCTACTCCACTTTCGCGTAGCTTTGTTGCAAAAGACGTTAAAGAACTCTATAATGTTAATTTAGATAATGGTGAATTAACGCAATCTCATATTTTCCAAAAGTATCTGGCAGATTACGAAATGTGTTGGTGATGCACTGGTAATTTACATAGAATAGCCAACAGTAAAACCATAGGAAAAAAGAAAGAACGGCTCTAATTTCATTTAATCAATTTTATAATAAACATGTTTTTCTTTGCGACCATCCAGAAATATTAAACAATTCCTCGACAAACTTGATCAGCTTTTTTTAACAAAGAAGGATTTCGATGCTTTCCATACATGCTAGCTATATATTCCTTTGCTAATGCTTGATCTATACCCGCTGCGGTAATATAAAGTGCTTTTTGACTATCTCCACGTAATAGTGCAAATTCATCAGAAATTTTTGCAAAAGAACGTTTTGCGACACCTATAACGGGTATTTCTTTATCTAATGCGTCGTAGAGATACTTCCCTAAGCCAGGTTGGCTTATACCATCTAAAAAAACGTAACCGTCAACCACTATACAACTTGGCTTATACTCAATCTCATTAAGTAACTTTAAAATACAAGGTAACTCTCTTTTATAAAAAGCCCCTGTTTCATATTCACATACATTACTTACGTTAGTTACTACTACGTTTGCAGCTTCACTGTCTTGCCAACCCTCAAACAACACACCAGCAACTGTTGCGCATGTTTCTTGATAATCGACATCTATTGCTAAAATCATATTATATCCCTATGAAATTATGTCCCTATGTGATTTTTCATTATTAAATTCAATATCACAATGTGGGTTTCGTATTTTTAATTCTTGCAGTATTGATGGTAACTTATGCAAGGTATACATTAAACTAAGCTATCTTAAACTAGACAGCCACTCCAATTGTAAACTAATCTGGCGCGCCACTAAATTTACTTTTTTGGGCTAAGAATTAACCTCTTTTTATACCTTTACTCGCGCGTCACACATTAAATAAGCCATTATCACTGTTAAGCCTAAATTACACGCATGAAAATGACTGCATAATGCAGTTGTGATTTGTTACTGAATAGTTTTACTGAGTAGTTTAAGTTTTATGCCAGTAGCTTTTCGCAGTTACTGATATTCGCTCGCCGCTTTCGGTTTAAGTTTTCACAATAACCTTCTTGTGAGGCTGGTCTGCCGACTGGGCCATGAAATACACGCGTAAATTGTGTGGTGAGTTTTAACCAGTTTTCTGGAGAGATATTAACTCTTTCGAGTAAGGGTAAGTGTGTACTTTCAATATAACCGCGTTTGTCTTCTCGTATACAACGTCCTGTTAACTCAACAAGTCCAAGGTACGATTTAAGCTCAAACGGCATCCTTTTTGGCATAATTTGACGTGACACGCCTGCAAAGCGCAGTAGTTGTTTTGGTTGCTTGCCATCCTTTGCATACGTTAAACGCTGTTTGATGCTGGTATGGTCTGACTCTTCTGGGGTATTAGCCATTTTGGCTCTAATGGGGTTTAAATCGACATACGCCATGCAGGCCGCAAGGGCTGCTTCATCTAATAATGCTTGAGACGTAAATCGTCCCTCCCACAAAGTTGTATGGAACAACTTTGAACGCCTTAGGCGGCCCGAAGGGTGAGCGCCATGGATGGCAGCGAATAAAAACGGCCAGTGCAGTTATCTTCTTTATTTGCTCTGCGAGCAATGTTTTCATTTAACAACCGCATAAACCAGCTAATACTTGATAGGCGCGCGGTATTGTTTTACTGTTTGATTAAAAAAGATAAGTTCAGCTTTACTTAGCTTTTCACCCTGTATGTATTCTTGCGTAAGCAAAAAATAGGATGGTGTCACTATTATTCCACTTGGCAAGAATTAAGCATTTAAAAATTATTTTTTACCCCCATTACTGTTAAAATATTAGCAGTTGTTTTTATTGGTAAGGGGTCTGTCTCCAGTCGTGAGTTTTGTGTTAGCAATAGTGCAGTAGTCGCGATAAATAGTTAAGTGCTTATAAGCGTTAAACATTCAAATAATTAGTATCGATTTTATTAAATCTGTCATCTACTTAGGTTAATAACAAATAGCTGCCAAGTGGGTGTGAGTTTCATTTATTTATTGAAAGAAGTGATTTATGGCATTAGTGGTTGGTCAAAACATCTTAATTGAAAAGATTGGTTGTGTTGAAGTTAATTTTGCATGGCGTAGCTTGAAAAGTGACTTGAATTTGGCGATTCATGCCGTCGCTTTCTCTAATGGTGCTGTGCTTGCAGAGTCCCCTGTTGATCCCAAAAAGTGGACACAGCCTGATGCCGTAAATCAAGATAATTCTGGACGACATTTTACCATTCAGTTTCCACAACTTGCTTCAAAGGTTGATAGGATTGCTTTTTATGGTTTTTTACCTGAAAACAGTCATTATTCTTTAAAACAGATGAGCCATTTTCAAATTAGAGTTAACGATTTATCCCTCGGGCGATTAGCCAAAATGGATGTGCAAGCGTTTAATGAGACACATAAAGGTGTGTTGCTTTTTGAGTTTTATAAACATAACAACATGTGGAAGTTAGGCTATAAAAGTTTACCTTTGAAGACCAGTTATTTAACGACTTTAACCCAGTTAGGGATCCGTTTTATTAAGTCTGCTGCGTCTGGAGACTCAAAAGCTGCATCAATGCCTCAGCATGAAGAAAGTGAAGTAGAAACGGTGACTCATCCATTAAATAATAGTTTTATTGATAATGTTGAATTAAAAAAAGGTCAGAACTTATCACTAAGCGAGCACTTTAATCACTGCTCTGCGATCACCTGTAAACTTAATGTCGTGCCTAAAATTGATGATTTAGCATTAAATGTGGTCGCCATCAATCGTGATAATAAAGTCAATAATATTAAAGATTTTTTATATCACGAAAATACAATATTACGTGGAGAGGGGGTTAAACTCGATGATTCGGAGATTTCGATTAATATTGACCTCTTGCCATCAGATGTCACTAAAATTCAAATTTTAGTGACCAGACGAGCTAGCAGTAAGCGTATTAATAGTGCTGACTTTATTGAGTTGAGCTTGAGCAATACCTACACTGAACAAAAAATGGCAAAATATGTCTGCGAAACGACTGATAAAAATTATAATACGATGGTGTTGTTAAACTTTTATCGTCATCACAAAGGTTGGTCAATTCGAGCTGTTGGGCAAGGTTTTTCAACTGGTTTAGAGAAAATCGGAGAGCGTTATCAATTTTCACCCCCTAAATTACGTTATGTCCCTCCTCAAGCACCATTATCATCCATTTCATTAGAGCAAGAAATTGCAGCTTTTGAAGCAGAGAATAAAACGGCAGTAGATAAGCATAAAAAAATGCAGTCTTTATCTTATATGTTGATGGGGATAGCAGCATTACTTGTGCTGTTAACGTTTAGCCGTTTATTGTTTTTACCGCTTGCATGTTTATTAGGTGGGCTCGGATGGTATTTATTCCAGCGTGCTTCTAAAGCATTAAAGGCGATTCAAGATGAACGTTTTGAACGTTTAGTTTTAAATATGATCAAAGGCAATAACTATCAACTAACCCCCTTTGATATTGCGACTCACTGTCGAGTTAATATTGAAAGGGCAACAGAAATGTTAGACAAACTTTGTGGCCAGGGGCTAGGACATACTGCGATTAATAGAGAGGGTGCTATTTTTTATGATTTTTCTAGCCTTAAAAACTCAACGCGTTGATTTGCTTAAACATAAAGACCAAATGCAAAAATACCCCCCCCATTTTTTTATGTCTACGTTTTGAAACTTTTTTCTCTTCTTGATTCAAATACAAAAGCTCAACTCCTCGCTAATGACCTAACGAGCCTGTAGATTAACTCGTTTTTTTATTTATTTTTGTAGCATTTTACTCTCCCATTAGGTCTTCAAGTGATGGTGAATCTGGATCATATTTTTCATTTAAAAATGAATCCATCTCATCTTCTTTTTCCTCTATTTTCTTTAAAAAGAATTCATATGCTTCAGGTTGTAATATAACTCCTAAAACCTTTCCATTATCATCTTCGATAATGATATCTTCTCCCTCTAAAGGATCTGGGTTAATCACGCGATCCAATATTTGTTTAGGAAGCTCACTGCTTTTTATTTTCATCTGACTCTCCTTGATTTAGGATTAAAAGCTAACGAGCCTGTAGATTAACTCGTTTTTTATTTATTTTTATTGATAAACAAACCATAGCTGAGTTCCTATTTTGGTTCAATCGATTACTGTATTTTATGCAGAACATAAAGTGGGAATTTGGTGTTGTTTTAATTGGCGTTTGGACGGGATTACGGCTACTTGAGTGGCTTTTATTTAGGTTAAAAGGGCTTCCCCTTCTTAATGCATCGTGTTTTGCAGCTTTTCTATATTATGAACAAGGCAATACAGCTGCTGCACAATAAAGTGAAGGCATTCACTTTCATTTGACCTTGTAAGGTCAATTTATTCATCTCTTTATTCACCGTAATATTCCGCTTTTTATTTAAAGGAAAGCCGGTTCGATACAGCCGAGTCGTTTGCCATCCTTTAATAAACAGCTATCGTCGTCCGATTGGGCTGTCTATTTTTACTTTTATTTTGTCTATATAGCTCAGCTTTTTGCGTGATTCATTATTTATAATAATGCATTCTTCATACTATTTTTTTTGGCCTTTCTGCAAAAATTAGGATGGGTGTCATCCTAATTTCTTGGCTGGCTTGTGTTTATACCTTCTTTTTTTAGCGCATGAAATACGCGTGGGCAACCATAGGTTTGATAATTTACATTGAAGACGTGCTTTATGTTCAACAACAAATTAGCATCTGACAGCGCTCTAGCTGACACTGTACGGTCACGCCAAGCATAAAACCCACTACGCGAACCATTAAGCCAAGAACACAAGTATTTGACACCTAAGGCTTGTCCGAACTTTTGGATGAATCCAAATCGTTCTGATGTACTTCCGCCAGATACCGTTGCCACTTTTTTTGCAGGTCATTATCCTGCTTAAGACGCTCATTTTCTTTCTTAAGCTTTTGAATGTTATCAAGCTCTTTTTTGTTGGGAGTTTACTCATTATTTCATTGTTGCTTTGATAGCGCGGTGCGTTTTTAAACTTACCTTCTCGATACTATTTTCGCCAACGACTAAGCATTAACGGATTAATATCTAGCGCCTCGGCAACGTCCTTTGACATGACATCGTCTCGTAAGCTTAGTTCGACTGCTTTGATTTTGAAATTAACTGGGTAAAACCATGTCTTTCTAGGTTAAGTATATCTAGGCATTTTAGTCTCCTCAAAGTGATGAGGAGGTGTCCACTAAAACGGGTGAGGAGCATGTTCCGTTTAAATTGACTTGTTATGAAGCCGTCATCGATGATTTTCAGCCTTTAGCAAATCTCGAAATAGGTCTTCCATTTCATCAAAGACTTTATTACACAAACTTCTTAAGAGCATTTCAAATTCGACTTCAACAGTAGAGTGTACTAATTCATAGCCATCGTTCATTACATTATTAATTTCCAATGCAACATCCTTTGGAAAATAGAGCCTATGGCGGTCAAAGTAGTCATTTAGATCACCAAAGCTAGGTTCTAAATCTATAGAAAAATCGACTAACTTTTTATCTGCTAAAGAAATAGAAGCTAGCATTTTACTATAGAGTACTGATATACAATCTTCACGCTTCTTGTATAGACTTGTAAAAGTGACCTCATGTTCTTTTTGAATTTTGTTAAGCTGAAGCTTTAGGCTTTCAATCTCTTTTTGATAATCAGCTTTCTGTGTTTCTAATTTAGTCTGATTTACCAATTCATATTTTTTAATGGTCGCCGTGGCAATTGTATTTACAAATAGTTTTGCAATTACTCCTAAGGCAGCAGTACTTCCTATAGCAGCGAAAATTGTAGTAAAAGCAGAGTCTATATTCATATGGTTACTCGAGAGTCAAAAGGCTTCATAACGCCCTAATAACTGGCGCGTAGGTTGGCATTGTTTTTGCCATGTTTTTCTTTTGCAAAAACGATGAACGTTATGCGTCCGAGTTTATTAGCTTGTTAGCTCTCATTGATTTGGGAATATTGATAACTTGACGATGCATTAATACATTTCCATTTCTTTGATGTCTTATTTTTCGAGTTACCTTATCTACAAAGATTTGGGTCACACCAGAAACCTCAAATACACTTGGATCAAGTGGAATAGTCGCATATGGGTTATGAATTACAATCAAACCATCCTGAATCCTTTCAGAATAAAGTATGTTAGGTGTTTCAATTTTCACAGGGGAATCGATATTTTCACTATACCAAACAGAGAAAATAGTACGGTCTATGTTCATATTTTTTGACATTGCTTCAACCTTCCCCCATGTAGCTGTAGTACTGAAAATAATAGCACTGATTTCTGCATAGTCTTTATTTTCAAACATGCCCAGCTGAATTTTTGAGCCGTTATCTTTCTCGACATATCCTAGACTCACACCTGGAGGTCCATTTGGATAAGCTTCTGGATTTTTATTATAAGCATCCTCATCAATGTAATAATCAAACAATAACGCCATTACTGGAGTTTCATATTGAAGGTTGAAATAAGGTTGCTCAAACGGTGCTATTGCTAATACGAACGGTTTGTTTGAAACATGAGGTTTATCTTTATAGCTTTTATGATACTTAGCTTGCTTCGATGTAACAGCATTTGCTAAACGTATAATGGATTCTATATTCATTGGTCGAAACTTAAATTTTTCAGGAAGAGGCATTGATAAATCTTTTTCCCACTCTGGCGTTTTCCCTTGAGTATTTGAAGCAATAGTGGCTTCTATAATTAGGTCTTTTCCCCCTATTGAAATGTCAAAATCAGGTGCAGCGTGCCCCCAATCGAAGCTTGCTCCAAATGAGCTAAAAGTTTGATACAAATAAATTTCCCAAAATGTAGAGTTAAAAGTAGTTTGAAACTCATCAACTAACTTTCCGTCTCTATCTGGAAAACCAGAAAACCACCTAATGAATTCTTGGCGGTCTTCAGCTTGAACAGTTCTAAGCACCTCAAGATAGTTTTTATGCAATTTTTCTTTTTCAAATTTAGGGTCAAATAAACCCATACATATCTCCTGAGAGCTAACGCTTTGCTCAGCGGAAAAATGCGAGCGCGAGCGAGTAGTTTTTCCGATGAAGCAACTTGTTATGCATGTTTTTCTAAAAATGCGGACATTTGAGCAGATATTGGTGGAGACAATGTAAATTCACCAAATTCCTCTTTTAAAATAGGCCAATATTCTTTTAATTTCTTGCGATTCCGTGCGAAAGGATGAATCCAAATCCAATCTAAGGTGTAATCCCCAGACTCCTGTTCCCAAAAACATGCACCACCAATAATCTTATGTGGGTAATGGGTTTCAGTTTCAACTAAGTCCATTGCTCTTTCAGTAAAAATAACACCAGTACATTTTTCTTGATGTTCTTCTTTGCAATATTGGAGAGTATCGAACTTAAACTCTCTCTTAAAATATGTAGCCATTTGTTCTAATGCATCTTTCTGGTTCTCTTGTGAATCTGGCTTTACATAAACTAAGTCTTTGTAACCTCCTATATTGTCTAAAACAGGAGTAGTTATTTTATAATCCATTGTTTCCCCTTTTGCATAACAGCTTATTGAACACCCCAAAACGGCGTATATTACATGGCTCAATAATTTCACTAAATAACGCCAATGTAAACAAGCAATTACGTATGCTATAAAATGATCGCTGTTAAAATACACCAAAACGACTTTTAATAATGTTATTGGACAAAACACAAATGACTGTCGATACATACAGCGTGTTTTTAAAGTTGAATATTATTTATGAAATCTCTTTTTCTAACCACGATTACAGTCCATATGTATAGCAAGCGCTATTATTACCAGGTATACAAAGAGCACTATTGAAGCTTATCTGTTTTGATAGCTGCCTATCCGCTTTAATAATATGCAACACGCCCTAGCTATATGGGAGATACTCAAATGAAGTTATGTTTAAACCATTTTGTAAACTCGCAAAATCTAGCGCTAGAAACTTATAAAAAAGACAGGGCATATGTTTTGTCAAAGAACTATAACGCGCTAAAGCACGTCCTACATATTAGCTGAACCTTTTTATCTTCAACCTTTAACTCACAACAAAAAAGCCGCTGTTTATTACAAACAGCGGCTTTCGTATTAAGATTTACAAGCTTAAAGCTTGCTTAACTTAAACTTGATTTTTATTGTTTACCAATCACTTCCAATCCACCCATGTATGGGCGTAATACATCTGGTACTACTACTGTGCCATCGGCTTGTTGGTAGTTTTCTAGTATGGCTACGAGTGTACGACCCACTGCTAAGCCTGAACCATTTAGTGTATGTAGTAACTCTGGCTTTTTAACACCTTCACGGCGAAAACGTGCTTGCATACGACGAGCCTGAAAATCAGCCATGTTTGAACATGATGAAATTTCACGGTATGTGTCTTGCGCTGGTAACCATACTTCTAAATCGTATGTTTTAGCTGAGCCAAAGCCCATGTCGCCCATACATAAAATCACTTTACGGTACGGAAGCTCAAGCGCTTGTAGTATTTGCTCTGCATGACCTGTTAACTCTTCAAGCGTTGCCATTGAGTCTTCTGGTTTTACAAGCTGTACTAATTCAACTTTATCAAACTGATGCTGACGAATTAAGCCACGTGTATCACGACCATAGCTGCCTGCTTCACTTCTAAAGCACGGAGTGTGGGCAACTAAGCGTATAGGTAAAGCGCTTTCGTCGTAAATTTCGTCGCGTGCGCTGTTTGTAAGCGGTACTTCTGCTGTAGGAATTAAGCTAAAGCCGGCTTGTTGTTCGCCATCGTCGTTTACAAGACCTAATGTGTGGAACAAATCACCTGCAAATTTAGGTAATTGGCTTGTACCGTAAAGGCTTGCGCTATTAACTAAGTACGGTACATACATTTCTGTATAGCCGTTTTTGTCTGCGTGTGTATCTAGCATAAATTGCGTTAGTGCACGGTGCATACGCGCTACTTGACCGCGCATTACGGTAAAGCGTGCGCCACTAATTTTAACGCCCATTTCAAAGTCTAAGCCGTTTAGGTCTTGCCCTACATCAACGTGATCTTTAACTTCAAAATCGAATTTTTTAGGCGTGCCCCATGTTAAAATTTCAACGTTGTCGTCTTCATCTTTACCCGCTGGTACAGACTCGTCTGGTAAGTTAGGAATTGCTAAAGCAATGTCGTTAATTGCGGCTAATACTGCATCTTGCTCAGTTTTAGCAGCGTCTAGCTCGCTACCTAAGTTAGCTACTGCATCAAGTAATGGCTGCGCGTCTTCGCCTTTTGCTTTGGCTTGACCAATTGCTTTTGCGCTTGCATTACGTTGACTTTGAAGTTCTTGCGTTTTTACTTGTAATGTTTTGCGTTTTTCTTCAAGTGCCGTTACCGTCGCTACATCGAGTTCGTAACCGCGCGCCGCTAAACGTGCTGCAGTTTGTTCGATGTCTTGACGTAAAAATTTAGAATCTAACATGTTAGTTTTTTAACCTTTTTGCATTACTAGCTGAAGGCCCAGCCAAGCCATAAAAATACACACCATCACGTTTAGGATGATATTGAGGACCATTTTAATAAAGTGACCTTGTTGTAATAACAACAACGAGTCCATTGAGAATGTTGAAAAGGTGGTTAATGCACCTAAAAAGCCAATACCGATAAGAGTTTTGGCGGGGCTTGCGGTGATAATTTCTTTATCTATCAAACCGTACAAAATGCCCATTAACAATGAACCCAGAATATTAACCGTCAACGTGCCAAAAGGGAATCCCCTACCGAGGAGTTTTAGCATGCTTTCGCTAATAAAAAACCGTAAACACGCACCTGAGGCTCCGCCAAGGGCGATCATCATATAAAGTTTAATCATTTTTCGTATCGTCTAAGTGGGCTTTGCGCATCGCGCTCTTTTAGGTAATCGAGTTTTTGTTTAATTTTTTGTTCAAGTCCGCGTTCGCTCGGTAAGTAATATTCTTTACCGTCCATTTCTGGCGGTAAGTACTTTTCACCTGCGGCAAATGCGCCTTCTTCGTTGTGCGCATAGCGATACTCGGCGCCGTAACCTAAGTCTTTCATTAAGTTGGTTGGAGCATTGCGTAAATGCTCTGGCACGGGGTAACTTGGCTCATTTTGAGCATCTGCTTTGGCTTGATTAAACGCCATATAAACAGCATTGCTTTTGGGTGCACTGGCTAAATACAACGTGGCTTGTGCTATTGCACGTTCGCCCTCGCTTGGGCCTACTCGCTGAAATATATCCCATGCGTTTAGGGCGACTTCCATTGCGCGCGGATCGGCGTTGCCAATGTCTTCTGTGGCAATAGCAAGTAATCGCCTTGCTACATATAAAGGGTCACCGCCACCGGCTAAAATTCGACAATACCAATACAGTGCACCATCGGGGGAACTACCACGTACTGATTTGTGAAAAGCTGAAATTAAATCGTAAAATTCATCGCCGCCTTTATCGTATTTTGCTAAATGCGTGGGCAATACTTGGCTAAGTACGTGCTCGTCTACGTTGTATTGCCCGTTTTGCTCAGTTGTTAAGTCAACTGCTTGTTCAAGTAAGTTAAGTACTTTGCGGGCATCGCCACCACTTGCTTGGCACAATGCCTTTTTAGCGTTGTCGGCAATAGTTATGTGCTTTTGGCTTAGCTGCTCGTCTTGTTTAAGTGCGCGCTCTATTACGGTGTATAAGTCGGTGTCGGCAAGCGACTTTAAAACATACACACGCGCACGCGATAAAATAGCGTTGTTAAGGGCGAACGAGGGGTTTTCGGTGGTTGCACCTACAAATATAAAGGTGCCGTCTTCTATGTGCGGTAAAAACGCATCTTGCTGAGATTTATTAAAGCGATGCACTTCGTCAACAAACATAAGGGTACGTTGTCCACGGCTTTCTAAGTTATCGCGTGCTTGCGTTACGCTGTCGCGAATATCTTTTACGCCCGCAGTTACCGCCGACATTTGAATAAGTGAAGCATCTGCATGGTTCGCAATGATTTGCGCAAGTGTTGTTTTACCCACACCTGGCGGTCCCCACAAAATTAAACTGTGGCAGCGCCCCGCCACAATAGCTTGATGCAGTGGTTTATCAGCGCTTAATAAGTGCTGCTGACCAATATATTCATCAAGTGTTGTAGGGCGCATACGCGCGGCAAGTGGGCGTACATCGGGTCCAAAATTAAAACCTAAATTACTCACCGTTACTCTGATCGTCTATTTCAACACCTTCTGGCGGTGTAAATTCAAAGGTGGTTTTATCAAGTAATGTATTTACTTGAGGATCGCTAAACGTAAATGACGACAGCTGCCCAGAATTATCCGTAACCACTAATTCAGCAAGCCCTTGATCATTACCCGCAAATGTAATATCTAGCTGCTCTACTTGGCTTTCAACCCCTTTATTGGGTGTTACGCTAAAACCCTTACTAGTAGCAAGTACGCTGTATTTTTCCCATTGTGCAGGGTCTTTAGATGTAAGCAATACAAACGGTGTTGAGTCGATCAAGCTGCTAGTTTGCATAATGGTTACTTGCTCAGCAAAGCTGTCGAAGTAATATGTTTTGTCACCATTTGATACAAACAAAGTGTCGTCTGGATTAGTTTGCTGCCAGCGGATCATCATAGGCTGTTGAAGCGCTATTGTGCCCTCGCCTTGCATAACTGCTTGGCCTTCTTTGTCAGTTACTTTTTGTGCGAATTGCGCTTTAAAGCTTTTTAGCGTTGCAAGTTGATCTTGTAATGCTTGGCTGTCGTCAGCAAAGCTTGGCGCAGCAACTAAGCTGCCAAGCACTAAAATTAAGGTGTTAAGTTTCATAATTAATTTGCTCCATTAGGTACTAATACATCGCGAGCGCCGTTATGACCTGGTGAACTCACGATACCCGATGTTTCCATTTGTTCTACTAAACGTGCTGCGCGGTTATAGCCAACACGTAATTTACGTTGTACTGATGAAACCGATACTTTGCCTGTTTCTACTACAAACGAAACTGCTTCGTCGTATAAAGGATCGTTTTCTTCATCTGCATTTTCACTTGCTTCACCTGGTAATAAAATATCTTCACTGGCATCACCATTTAATATTTCATCTATGTAATTTGTTTTAGAACGTGCTTTCCAATCATTTACGACGGCATGTACTTCGTGATCGTCTACAAATGCGCCATGTACACGCTCTGGTACACTAGTGCCTGGTGGTAAATAAAGCATATCACCCATACCAAGTAAGTTTTCTGCGCCTTGTTGGTCAAGTATGGTACGCGAGTCTATTTTACTTGATACCTGAAACGCCATACGCGTTGGTATATTTGCTTTAATTAAACCTGTTATTACATCTACCGAAGGGCGCTGCGTTGCCAGTATTAAATGAATACCTGCCGCACGTGCTTTTTGGGCTATGCGGGCAATCAGCTCTTCTACTTTTTTACCAACAATCATCATCATGTCGGCAAATTCGTCAATTACCACTACAATGCTTGGTAATTTACCTAGTTCCTCTGGCCCTTCTTTCATGCCGTCGGTGTCTTTAAATAATGGGTCAAGAATTGGGTAACCCGCTTCTTTCGCATCCAATACTTTTTGGTTGTAACCTTTTAGGTTACGTACACCTAACGCCGACATTAATTTATAACGACGTTCCATTTCGCCTACACACCAACGCAGCGCATTAGCGGCTTCTTTCATATCGGTTACTACTTCACACAATAAATGCGGAATACCTTCGTATACCGAAAGCTCAAGCATTTTCGGGTCAATCATGATCATGCGAACATCTTCAGGACCCGATTTGTAAAGCAAGCTTAATATCATGACATTAACGCCCACTGACTTACCTGAACCGGTTGTACCCGCTACCAGTAAGTGTGGCATTTTCCCTAGGTCAGCACACACCGGTTGACCGGCAATGTCTTTACCTAGCACCATGGTGAGTGGCGATGGGTTTTGTTCAAATTTTGGTGCGTTTATCACTTCCGATAAACGTACTATTTCACGGTGTTTATTAGGAAGCTCTATCCCTACATATGTTTTACCCGGAATAACTTCTACAACACGTACACTAATTGCCGAAAGCGAACGGGCTAAATCTTTTGCTAAACCTGTAATTTTAGACACTTTTATACCAGGTGCTAAATCTAACTCAAAACGCGTAACAACGGGGCCCGGGTATACCGCTACAACCGTTGCCTGTACGTTAAAATCGAGTAGTTTTGTCTCTACTAGGCGCGATACTGTATCGAGCTCTTCTTGCGAAATAGGATTTTTAGCTTTATCTGGTCTGTCGAGTAAATCGAGTGACGGTAATGGCCCTGGTGGTGGCTCTTGCGTTAATAGCTGCTCAAACTTTTCTTTAGCTGTTGGCGGCGGCTGATACGCTGGTTTTGGCTTAGGCATTGGTCTAGCTGGCGATACAACCGTTGTAACTGGTTTTTCAGGCTCTACAACAGGGCTCTGATCGAGCGCATTTAACGCAGCCTCAGTGTCCATTGGCTCGTCATCTATAGCGCTAAAACCAATTTCTTGATCGAGTATGTCATCAAGCTCGTCAAATGGCATAAAGTCGTCGCTAATTTGCGGCTCATTAAATGGCGCTTGTGGTTTGTTAATTGCTTTTTGCTTATTCGATTTTTTAGCTGATGCTGGTAATTCTATTTGTTCATGAATATCATCTTCAAAATAGGCATCGGCTCGTTCGTTGTCGTTATTGGCGTTACCAGCAACACGCTCTCGATGCATCCAGCCTTGTGCGTAAGTGGTAATAAAACGATAAAACCGAACGACTAAATCACCTAGCCAATCAACAAATTCAACCCACGATACACCTGTTAAAAGTGTTAAACCTGCAAAAAAGAAACACAATAATAATATGGTTGTGCCTGTAAAATTAAATGCTGGCATCATTGCCGACTCTATTACATCGCCCACTACCCCACCTGATGAAAAATTATAAATGTCATCAAAATTAATGCTGCTAATAGCGGTAGCTGAGGTAATAAATAGAGCAAAGCCTATAACGCGAAGTGCTAATGTGGTGTAGTCGAGTTGAAAAATTCGGTGAGGTTGTTTAAATAATAAATAACCAAATATTTGAATTGCAGCCGGCACAAAATAAGCAAGCCAGCCAAAAGTAAGTAATAATATGTCAGCAATCCACGCACCCGCAGCGCCAGTAATGTTTCTGACTTCACTAAAGCTTGTTTGCGACCATGCAGCATCTGCTGGATCAAAACTGATTAAGGCACATAAAATAAATATTGCCGTAAAGGTGCTGATTATCAGCCCTGTTTCTAATAGTCTTTGCACACCATTTAGGCGCATAGTTCCCTATTCCTCTTTATTATTCTATTTACACTCACTTAGCAGTGAAATACCTTAGCAGGAAATGTAATTTGTTGCACTTTATCTTAATGCTGATGACCTGATAATGAACAAGTTTTTATAATTTAGGCTCATATTAATTAAAGGCTGTTGAACTTTAAGGCTGATTTTAACTTAACTCAAAAATCAGCTGCTTATAATATAGCTGCAATATAAATAATATTAAGCAATGTAAGGGCGAATTATAACGCCCACCTCACCTTTAACTTCTTCCATTACTACATAAGTGCGGCTTTCACTCACATTTGGTAGTTTTAATAATATGTCACCTAAAACGCCTCGATACTCTGACATATCGTTTACGCGGGTTTTTAATAAAAAATCAAAATTACCCGATACTAAGTGGCATTCTATAATCTCTTCGTGCTTTTTTACCGCTGCACTAAATTCGTCAAATACGTCGGGAGATGTTTTTGTAATTGTTACTTCTACATACACCGATAAACCTTGTCCTAACTTAGCTGGATCGACCACTGCTTTGTAACCCAGTATATAACCTTCTCGTTCTAGCTTTTTTACGCGCTCCAGACAGGGCGTGGCGCTTAGCCCAACTCGTCGGGCCAATTCTACATTTGAAAGCCGCCCATCGTGCTGCAACTCCATTAAAATTTTACGGTCAATTCGGTCTAATAATTGATGCATATATCCAGCTAGTTTTTTATTCTGTTTATTTTGATTATTTAGATGATAACACTAGATTTGACTTTAAAAAAGGTGAGACACACGGGCTTATGATGAATATAATAGTGGAAAATGTTAATCCGTTCTTAATAAGGCAAAAGTTATGATTATTGGTGTACCTAAAGAAATTAAAAACCATGAATACCGTGTAGGTATGGTTCCTGCGAGTGTTCGTGAATTAGTAAACCACGGTCACCAAGTGATTGTAGAAACAGACGCGGGCATGGGGATTGGTTTTACTAACGAAGATTACACTCTTGCAGGTGCTGAAATTTTAACAACTGCTGCTGACGTTTTCGCTAAAGCAGACATGATTGTTAAAGTAAAAGAGCCACAAGCAGTTGAACGTGCAATGTTACGTGAAGACCAAATTCTTTTCACTTACTTACACCTTGCACCTGATCTTCCACAAACTGAAGACCTTGTAAAAAGCAAAGCTATTTGTATTGCATACGAAACTGTAACTGACTCTCGCGGTGGTTTACCGCTTCTTGCTCCTATGAGCGAAGTTGCTGGCCGTATGTCTATTCAAGCTGGTGCACAAGCGCTAGAAAAATCTAACCACGGTCGTGGCATGCTACTAGGTGGCGTACCAGGCGTTGAAGCTGCTAAAGTTGTTGTAATTGGCGGCGGCATGGTTGGTCGTAGCGCAGCTCAAATGGCTGTTGGTCTTGGAGCTGAAGTTGTAGTTCTTGATCGTAACATCGATGTATTACGTGCACTAGACGCGCAATTTGGTAATAAAGTGAAAGCTATTTACTCAACTGCTGATGCACTAGAAAAACACGTACTAGAAGCTGATTTAGTAATTGGTGGCGTACTAATTCCAGGTGCAGCTGCACCTAAACTAGTAACTGCTGCACACATTAAAGCAATGAAACCTGGTTCTGCAATTGTTGACGTTGCAATAGACCAAGGTGGCTGTATTGCTACTTCTAAAGCAACTACGCATGCTGATCCTACTTTCATTGTTGATGAAGTTGTTCACTACTGTGTTGCTAACATGCCTGGCGCTGTTCCACGCACATCTACGTTTGCACTTAACAATGCAACATTGCCTTTCATCATTAACCTTGCTAACAAAGGTTATAAAAAGGCGCTACTAGATGACGCTCACTTCTTAAAAGGCTTAAACGTAATTAAAGGCCAAGTAACTTACAAAGAAGTAGCTGAAGCGTTCAACATGGAATATGTTGACCCACGCACAGCGGTAGAAAACGCATAATTTAGCGTTTATGTAGTTAGGTTGGTATTAAGTAATATAGCTATCTAACTACAACCCATAAAAAAGCAGCTAATTAGCTGCTTTTTTTGTGTTTAAATTTTAGATTTATATAAACTTATTTAGATAAACTGGTTTAGATAAACTGGTTTAGATAAAACGCTTAATTATAAAATCTACCTTTACGCGCTTAGCTTGACCAAGTAGCTTTTTAACTGGCTGCGGATAATCATCCATTGTTTCTAAATCATCAGGGCCTGTTAAACGACGGCAGTGCTGTAAAATTTCCTGCTTTTCGTTATCAATCGCTTCCATAATTGTTTGCTCTGGGTCTTCTATTAAAATACCGTTTTCGATATCTAATCCCCAAGCACGCGGGTTAAGGTTATGCCCACTTAACAAATGGTTTTTACGATCAGAACAAATACCTTTTAAATGAAACGAATTACTTTCGTGCTTCCACAAGTACACATTTAAATTACCGTTATCTATATGACGCTTTTGCGATTTTACAAACTTATGCAAAATAGTCTCGTACAAGTAAGGTAACGCGCCAATTTTACTGAATGGCTCACTTGGCGGTACATAAAAGTCGTTTGCTGTTTTATCGCCTACAACAATAGTGACTTGCTTACCTTGTTTTAATAATCGACGCAGTGATCGCATAAGCGGCGCCGGAAAATTAAAGTAAGGAGTATAAAGAATCAGCTCTTGCTCTGTAGTATCAAATAGCGCTTTTATTAATCGGTTAAGCTCGTTATTACGACGCCCTAACCCTAAAAATAAACGAATACCTAATGGTTGTGTATTTTGTAATTTAGCGCTTTCGTAACTTGCGGCTTTTAAATCACGCATTAATTGTTTTTGATCAAGTTTAAAGTCGTGTAAACGTTTAAGCGGTCGCGTGTCAATGCGCGGCACAGCCACTGAACTAAGTAGCTTCGACTCAATAAAATCGACTACTGAGTTACACAGCTCTCTTTGCGTTATTAAAAAGTATCGGTCGAGTCTATAGCGTTCGTTATATTGCAAATACACATTATTTAAGCTCGCACCGCTATAAAGTAAGGTATCGTCAATTACAAAACCTTTTAAATGCAATACGCCAAAAAGCTCTTTGGCTTTAACGGGGACGCCATAAACTTGTACGTTCGATTTAAACTTTTCTAAATCGTCACAATATAAACTTGCGTTGCCGTCTGACTTATCTGCGCCAATTAAACCGCGTTGCGCGCGATGAAAATCCACCAGCACTTTTATCTCAAGTGCCGGGTTGTCCAATGACACACGATGCAGCGCGTCTAAAATTTCGCGTCCTGCTTCGTCATCTTGTAAATACAACGCAGTTATATAAATTCGTTTTTTTGCATTGCTAATTAAACGTAGCAGTTGCGTACGATAATCTTGCGCATTGGTTAAGACGTTAACGTCTTTTGAAGTCAACCCGAATGCGGGTTTTTCCTGCCAAAATAACATAGATGCCTATTAACTAAGGTCACATAATCTGTAAGTGACAAATAAAATTATTTAAAACATAACAAAAAAAACTTAAGTGGTCATGAATTAACGCAGTTTTGTTGCCTGTTAGTCTATTAATTGAGCTACTTTAGTTTATTAACTACAAAAATCACACTCTCTAGTACATAAAAATGCACAGCTTTTCGATTTACAAAAAAATAAAATCACAGATTTTGTTTACTTCTGCCTTGTTTTTCTTAGAATCGAGCGCATTAAAGACCGTATTAAACGTTTAGGATAAAATAATGACTGAAGCAAAACATTGTAAGCTACTAATTTTAGGCTCTGGCCCAGCTGGTTATACTGCCGCTGTATATGCAGCACGTGCAAATTTAAACCCTGTTTTAATTACAGGCATTCAACAAGGTGGTCAGTTAACAACCACTACTGAAGTTGAAAACTGGCCTGGTGATGCACACGGCTTAACGGGTCCTGCGTTAATGGATCGTATGAAAGAGCACGCTGAGCGCTTTGAAACTGAAATTGTGTTTGATCACATCAATAAAGTAGATGTATCTAAACGCCCTTTCACACTAACTGGCGACCAAGGTACTTACACATGTGATGCGCTAATCATTGCAACAGGTGCCTCTGCTAAGTATTTAGGTCTTGAGTCTGAAACTAAATTTCAGGGTCGTGGTGTTTCGGCTTGTGCTACTTGTGACGGTTTTTTCTATAAAGGTCAAAAAGTAGCGGTTGTTGGTGGTGGTAATACAGCGGTTGAAGAAGCGCTTTACCTATCTAATATTGCTGACGAAGTACATGTTATTCATCGTCGTGATAGTTTCCGCAGTGAAAAAATACTAGCAGATCGTCTTGCTGAAAAAGCAGCTAATGGTAATGTAGTAATGCATTACAACCGCACGCTTGACGAAGTATTAGGCGATCAAATGGGTGTAACAGGCGTTCGTATTAAAGATGCAAACTCTGATGCAACTGAAGAACTCGATTTAGCAGGCGTATTTATTGCTATTGGTCATAAACCAAATACTGATATGTTTGTTGGTCAATTAGAAATGAAAGATGGCTACTTAGTTGTAGAGTCTGGTCTTAACGGCAACGCCACTCAAACAAGCGTAGAAGGCGTTTTTGCTGCAGGTGATGTGTCTGACCATATTTACCGTCAAGCAATCACATCAGCGGGTACAGGCTGTATGGCGGCACTTGATGCAGAGCGTTTCTTAGATAATTTATAAGCAATTAAATAAATAATTGAGGGCTGTCATTCAGCCCTTTTTTTATGCCCCAAATATAGTTACACTTTTACGATCAATCATAAAATAAGTACTATATGAAAAATCAGCTATACCAATTAAGCGAAACCGATATAGCATTCCCCAATCCGGAATACGCATTAGAGTCTCCCGATGGCTTACTGGCAATTGGTGGCGATTTAAATCTGCCTCGCCTAAGCAATGCCTACAAAAGCGGTATATTTCCTTGGTTTAGTGAAGATGAGCCTATTATGTGGTGGTCGCCAAGCGAGCGCGGTATTTTTGAGCTGGATGATTTTCATGTAAGTAAAAGCCTTCGTAAGCATTTAAAAAAGAATCCTGTAGAAGTAACAATTAATAATGCCTTTGAAGAAGTAATAGAAGCCTGTCGCGATCAACGCCTTGATACCGATGGCACCTGGATCACCTCTGACATGCTCAATGCGTACATTAAGGCACACAATGCGGGCATAGCGCATAGTTTAGAGGTGTGGAGTAACGGAGAGCTTGCAGGTGGCTTATATGGCATTATGCAAAATGGCGTATTTTGTGGCGAGTCGATGTTTCATCATCAAACAAATTGCTCCAAACTGGCTATGTGGGCGCTTGTAAATTGGCTTAAACGCCATAATGCGCATTTTATTGATTCCCAGTTAGAGAATCCTTATTTAATGACCCTTGGCGCAAAAGTAATACCCCGCTCAGAATTTTTAGCTAAACTTAAAGTTGCAAATAACTATACTGTTAGCCCAACTATGTGGGAGCCACAAACACTTGACGCAATCTATGAATGAACAGCTTCCAGCTCGTGTAGGCTTAAGCCAAGAGTTTGACTGCAGCTATTTACCCAATCGACAAGAACAACTTTTGGTTATTCTTGATCCAAGTTGCTACAGCACCGATAAATTTGAGTCATTATTAGGCTTAGGTTTTCGCCGTAGTGGCAACCAAATTTATCGCCCACACTGCCCCATATGCACTGAATGCAAATCAGTACGTGTATTAGCGCAAGAGTTTACACCCTCAAAATCGCAAAAACGTAAACTAAACAAAGCAAAAACACAGTTTGAGGTAAAATATTCTAAGACTGAACAAAAAGAGTATTATCCACTTTACAGTAAGTACATAAGTCTTCGTCATCAGGATGGAAGTATGTATCCTCCTGAAAAAACACAGTTTCAAAGTTTTTTGTTTTGTAGTTGGTTAGACATTACATTTATAGAACTATGGCATCAAGACAAACTAGTCGCTGTTGCTGTAACTGACTGTATGCAAAACGCTATTTCTGCAATTTACACATTTTTTGACCCTGATTTTGAGCAATATAGTTTAGGCACAGTCATGATTTTACAGCAGCTCAAGTTTGCGAAAGAGCAAAATAAACAATATGTATATTTAGGCTATCAAATAGACGAATGCGATAAAATGAAATACAAAACTCAATTTTTACCAGCGCAAAAACAGCTCAATGATGAGTGGCTGGCTATTTAATTTGCAAATATAGCCACTGCGCCTTTACTTATTGGCGTATTTTGGGCAAAATCTGCAGCGTTTAACTATTAAAGAGGTGTTACGCTAAACATGGCGAAAGAAGACGTAATCGAAATGCAAGGGACTGTCCTTGATACTTTACCAAATACAATGTTCCGAGTTGAGCTAGAAAATGGTCACGTAGTTGTGGCTCACATTTCAGGCAAAATGCGCAAAAACTATATCCGTATTTTAACCGGCGATAAAGTAACGGTAGAAATGACTCCTTACGATTTATCGAAGGGTCGTATCGTATTCCGTGCTCGCTAAGTAAGTGCGTAAACGAGATTTAGTTTTTGGCTAGTATTTAACTAGCTTTAAGCGTTTATTAAATGTAATTGATGGAATTAATATAGCAATTACATTTAATAAACAAAAAACCCAGCTTTGTGCTGGGTTTTTTGTTGCTCGTAAAAATGTGACAAAAAAATGGTCCGCTTTTAATTAAGCGGACCATTTTTATTTAACTAAGTATTTTAATTAAATGCGTTACGCAGGCGTTAAACTACTTTCATATTCAAAGTGAATTTTCTTATCTTTGACCGAGACTTTAACTGTACCGCCCTCAACAAGTTCACCAAATAATATTTCGTTAGCAAGCTGCTTTTTAAGCTCTTCTTGAATAACACGTGCCATTGGACGTGCGCCCATCGCTTTGTCGTAACCTTTGTCAGCAAGCCATTCACGCGCTTTAGACGTCAGTTCAAGGTTAACCGATTTTTTATCAAGCTGTGCTTGAAGCTCTACAATAAACTTATCAACAACAAGTAAAATAACGTCACGTTCAAGGTGATTAAACCAAATGATGTTATCTAAGCGGTTTCTAAATTCAGGTGAAAATATTTTATTAATTTCGCCCATTGCATCATGCGTATGATCTTGCTCACTAAAGCCAATCGACTTACGTGTAGTTTCTTGCACGCCAGCGTTAGTAGTCATTACCACAACCACGTTTCTAAAATCGGCTTTACGACCGTTATTATCAGTTAAGGTACCGTGGTCCATAACTTGTAGCAAAACGTTGTAAATATCTGGATGCGCTTTTTCAATCTCATCTAAAAGTACAACTGCATGTGGATTTTTAATAACAGCTTCTGTTAATAAACCACCTTGCTCAAAACCAACATAACCTGGAGGCGCACCAATTAATCGGCTTATTGCGTGGCGTTCAACATATTCCGACATATCAAACCGGATAAACTCAACACCCATGCATTTAGCTAGTTGCTTAGTTACCTCTGTTTTACCAACACCGGTAGGTCCTGCAAACAAGAACGAGCCAACTGGTTTTTCTTCGCTTGATAAACCAGAGCGAGATAAACGAATAGCAGATGTAAGCGCATCAATAGATTGATCTTGCCCAAACACTAACATTTTAAGGTTACGGTCAAGATTCTTAAGTGTTTCTTTATCTGTTGACGACACGCTTTGTGCAGGAATACGTGCCATTTTAGATATAATCAGCTCGATATCTGCCACACCAATCGTTTTTTTACGCTTAGAGCTAGGTTGTAGACGCTGACTTGCACCAGCTTCGTCAATTACATCAATTGCTTTGTCAGGCAAGTGACGCTCATTAATGTATTTAGCACTTAGTTCTGCTGCCGCTTTTAACGCTTTTTGCGTGTAACGAATACCGTGGTGCTCTTCGTAACGCTCTTTTAAACCGTTTAATATTTTAGTGGTGTCTGCAACGCTTGGTTCAAGTACATCAATTTTTTGAAAACGGCGTACTAGCGCACGGTCTTTCTCAAAAATATTTTTATACTCGTTGTAAGTAGTTGAGCCCATACAACGTAATTTGCCACTTGAAAGTAACGGTTTAAGCAAGTTTGATGCGTCCATAACACCACCAGACGCCGCGCCAGCACCGATTATGGTATGTATTTCATCAATAAATAAAATAGAACCAGGCTGCGCTTGTAGCTCTTTTAATAAACTTTTAAAACGTTTTTCAAAATCGCCACGGTATTTAGTACCCGCAAGTAATGCTCCCATATCTAGTGAATATACAACAGCATCGGCTATTACTTCTGGAACTTGATCGTTCACAATACGGTACGCTAGGCCTTCTGCAATTGCTGTTTTACCAACACCGGCTTCACCTACTAATAGCGGATTGTTCTTTTTACGGCGACACAGCACTTGTACAGTGCGCTCTACTTCGCTATCGCGACCAATTAGAGGGTCTATATTACCTTCACGCGCTTGCGCGTTTAGATTGGTTGTAAAGCTGTCTAGCTTACTTGCTTCTTCGTTTTGAACTTCTTGTACTTCTTCATGAATATCGTCGGTGTCGTCACCTAATTCATCGTCTGCTTTAGAAATACCGTGCGAAATAAAGTTAACGATATCTAATCGAGATACATCGTTCTTTTTAAGTAAATAAACGGCTTGGCTTTCTTGTTCAGAAAAAATAGCTACCAGTACGTTTACACCAGTTACTTCGTTTTTGCCTGACGATTGCACATGAAATACAGCACGCTGTAAAACACGTTGAAAGCCAAGAGTTGGTTGAGTTTCACGCTCTTCTTCTAAATCTGGAATTACCGGTGTTGTTTCATCGATAAATTCTAGCAATTCGGTTTTTAAACCTGAAATATTAACACCACACGCGTTTAGAGCTTCTCCCGCTGAAGGATTGTCTAAAAGCGCAAGTAAAAGGTGCTCTACGGTCATAAACTCATGACGGCGAGTGCGCGCTTCACGAAACGCGGCATTTAATGTGAGTTCTAAGTCTTTGTTTAGCATTGGCAACCCCTTACTGAGATAATAATTTTATACCACATAAATCGGATGTTTGATCACCCTAACTGGTATTTATTCCTGCTCACAACTACAAAGCAGTGGATGCTCGTTATCCCGTGAGTAACGGTTAACTTGTTCAGCTTTGGTATGAGCTACATCAGCGCTATAAACGCCGCAAATACCCTTACCTTTTTCATGAACCTGAAGCATCACGTCGGTTGCTCTATCGCTATCCATATTAAAAAACGTCGTTAAAACTTCTATTACAAAGTCCATCGGCGTGTAGTCGTCGTTATTTAAAACAACTTTATATTTTCGCGGTGGTTGTAGCTTTTGCTTTTCACTATCGCGAACTGTGTCTATAACACCTGAATCTTTCATACCACTCATAATTAAATATAGTCTTGTCTTTGTAACTCAAGCAAACTTGAATAAAAAATAAATAAAATGTTAAATAAATAACTCAAAACACTTGACTGACTGGGCAAATAAACTACAGTCAGACATAGATTGATTAAACCTTAATCAGTCTAGCAAATTATACGGTTTAGAATAACTAAATTAGTCAACTTATTGAAGGATGTAGAAGTATGGCTTGTGGTAAAGTTAAATGGTTCAACAACGCTAAAGGTTTTGGTTTCATCGTAGAAGACGGCTGCGAGAATGATATTTTCGCTCATTACTCAACAATTGTAATGGACGGTTATAAAACGCTTAAAGCTGGTCAAGATGTAACATTCGAATTAGAACAAGGCCCAAAAGGCTTACACGCTACTAATATTGCCCCAGATGGCGACATTATCGAGTAACTGTAATTCTGTTCGACTAAAGCGAGTGACCTATTTAGATCCTCGCTTAATTCTTTATCCATACTTTTTTCATCACTTCACCTCTATTTATTGCCTCATTTTGTGCAAATTCAACCCTTTTCCTTGAATTTATTTTATATACCCCAATGTTCTAACTGATACTTATTTATATACTTGTGCGCTGTTTCAAGACCTAGCCCTTTTTATTCAAGCTTGTTACACTCTTGAAGCTTATAAAAGTGTATTAATCTAATAATTACTCACGTGTTTTAGTATTAGGAACTGCCTATGCTAAAGGCTAATTTGTTTTTGTTATTTTTTTAGCTATAAATACGGTACCAGTTCGTCAGGTGTGATTATTCTGCTTTATATAAAAGCAATAATGAGTACCAACACCTAACAAACTATTCATTACTTGGGTTCATTTATTAACGTGTTTAGTAAATGTAATAGCTCAAAAGTAATGAGTTTCTTTGCATTGTTGAATAAGGCCTTTACGGTCTACTATCTAGGAATGATGATGACATCAAAAATTATCTATACAAAAACGGACGAAGCTCCGGCACTAGCAACTTACTCGTTGCTACCTATCATCCAAGCATATACAAATGCGGCAGGTGTTGAAGTTGAAACTCGCGATATCTCTTTAGCAGGTCGTGTAATTGCAAGCTTCCCTGATTATTTAACACCAGAACAACGCATTGGTGATGCACTTGCTGAACTTGGCGAGCTTGCTAAAACACCAGAAGCTAACATTATTAAATTACCAAATATCAGTGCATCTGTTCCACAGCTTCGCGCGGTAATTAAAGAGCTTCAAGCACAAGGTTATGCACTTCCAGATTACCCTGTAGAACCTAAAAATGATGAAGAAAAAGCAATTCAAGCTGCTTACGACAAAATTAAAGGCAGTGCAGTAAACCCAGTACTTCGTGAAGGTAACTCAGACCGTCGTGCACCTGGTTCTGTAAAAGAATATGCACGTAACAACCCACATTCAATGGGTGCGTGGAGCAAAGATTCAGAGTCTTACGTTGCTAGCATGAGCGAAGGCGATTTCTTTGGCTCTGAGCAATCAATCACTGTTGATACAGCAACTGATGTTCGTATTGAACACGTTGCAACTAACGGCGATGTTACAGTACTTAAACAAAGCACTCCTCTTTTAGCTGGCGAAGTTATTGATGCATCAAGCATTAGCGCTTCTAAGCTTCAAGCTTTTTTAGCTGCTGAAATTGATGCTGCAAAAGAAAAAGGCGTTTTATTCTCGCTTCACATGAAAGCGACAATGATGAAAGTATCTGATCCAATCATCTTTGGTCACGCTGTAAAAGTATTCTACAAAGATGTATTTGCTAAACACGGTAAGCTTTTTGAAGAGCTAGGTGTTGATGTAAATAATGGTTTGGGCGACGTATATTCTAAAATTCAAACATTAGACGATGCAAAGCGCGAAGAAATTGAAGCAGACATTCAAGCTGTTTACGCTAGCCGCCCTGCTATTGCTATGGTTGATTCTGACCGTGGTATTACAAACCTGCATGTACCAAGTGATGTGATTATTGATGCATCTATGCCTGCTGCAATTCGTTCAAGCGGTCAAATGTGGAATAACGATGGTAAATTACAAGACACTAGCTTTGTAATTCCAGATCGTTGTTACTCAGGTATTTACCAAGCAACTATTGATTTTTGTAAAGTAAACGGTGCATTTGATCCAACAACTATGGGTAGCGTTCCAAACGTTGGCCTTATGGCTCAAAAAGCTGAAGAATACGGTTCACACGATAAAACGTTTGAAGCTAAAGCTGACGGCTCTATCCGTGTTGTTGATGCAAATGGCACTACATTACTTGAGCACAGTGTTGAGCAAGGCGATATTTGGCGCATGTGTCAGGCTAAAGACGCACCAATCCAAGATTGGGTTAAACTTGCAGTAAGCCGTGCACGTGCAACTGGCGTTCCTGCTATTTTTTGGTTAGACGAAAATCGTGCACACGATGCAGAGCTAATTAAAAAAGTAAATAAATACCTACCAGATCACGATACAGCTGGTTTAGATATTCAAATTTTAGCACCGCTTGAAGCAACATTGTTCTCACTAGCGCGTATTAAAGAAGGTAAAGACACTATTTCTGTAACAGGTAACGTTTTACGTGATTACCTTACAGATTTATTCCCAATCTTAGAGCTAGGTACTAGTGCTAAAATGCTTTCAATTGTTCCACTTATGAACGGTGGCGGCTTATTTGAAACTGGCGCGGGTGGTTCTGCACCTAAGCATGTTCAACAATTCGAAAAAGAAAACCACTTACGTTGGGATTCTTTAGGTGAATTTTTAGCACTTGCTGCATCGCTTGAGCACCTAAGCGTAACTACGGGTAACAACAAGGCACAAGTTCTTGCTGATACGCTAGATAAAGCGACTGGTACTTTCTTAGCAGAAAACAAATCGCCTTCACGTAAAGTGAAAGAAATTGATAACCGTGGTTCTCATTTCTTCCTATCTTTATTCTGGGCACAAGAACTTGCTAAACAAAACGACGACAGCGAACTTAAAGCACAGTTTACGCAAATTGCTAGCGATCTTGAGTCTAATAAAGACCAAATCGTAAGTGAGCTAAACGATGCTCAAGGCCCTGCAGTAGATTTAGGCGGTTACTTCCTACCTAATGACGATGCAGCGTTTAAAGCAATGCGTCCAAGCACTACGTTTAACGGTATTCTTGCTAAATTAGTATAAATATTGGTTTAAATTAAAAGGCCGCTTACTTGAAAAAGTAAGCGGCTTTTTTACGCCAATAAAAAAGGTCGTTATCATTAGATAGCGACCTTTTTGATTAACCAAAACTATTTAAGTTATTTAAACTCTGATTACTTTGTATCATACCAATTCGCTTAATTAAGTGATCAATTTTGAGGCAAGAAAATCTTGTCGATAACAAGGCAAAAATTTCGTGATTTAGTTGCTCTATATCAGAAATTTTTAACGCAGTTAGCGTCAGATTTAATCCCTCAAATTGATTAAGTATTATTGCGGGTTGGTATATGCGCGTGGCATTTTTGAATCAGTCGTATAACGGTCACGCAGTTTATCCTGACGAGATTGTGTAGATACCTCAGTCCCATTAATAAACATTTTGCTCACGTGGCTACTCAGTTCAAACGGGTCATTACTCCACATTACTACATCAGCGGCTTTACCTACTTCAAGGCTACCTGCATTAATGCCAAATACATCAGCAACGTTTGATGTAACCGCTTTTAACGCACCCTCTTGGCTCATACCATACGATACTGCATTACCAGCATCAAAACGTAGCTGATAAATATTATGGCTTGCATCGCCACCTACCGTTAATAATACTTTAACGCCTGCTTTTTCAAGCACACCTGCATTATCTAAACTCGCATGAAGCGAATCAAAACTTGCTGGTAAGCTGTCCATTGCACTAATGATCACAGGGATATTTGCTTTAGCAACGCGCTCTTTAACTACAACAGCGTCTTGTGCACCATTAAGTACTAAATTAATGCCAAATTGCTCTTTTACTTTAATGAGCTCAATAATATCTGCAGCACGCGAAACGCCAACAACTAATGGCATTTCGCCACTAAGGACTTTCACCATTACTTTGTCTTCAGCACTTGGTTTGTCGTCATCTTTTTTAGCTTTTTTACCGGCTTTCGTTTTGTGCTCATCAAGTTTATTAATAAGTGTTTGTAAAGTAAAAGCACGAGAGCCTTTACTACGCTCACCTAAATAAACAACTAGAGCCGCTTGTTTTTGCATTTCGCTATCAAAACTACCACTTAAATCAACAACACTAGCAAGGCCTGAAAAAATGCTATCGCCACCATGAGGGGTAATTACATCGCGTGTTACGCCGCCTTTACGAGCGTAAGGAATTAAGCTCGAATGCGCGTTGTAAGCAAGACTTACGTCAAAATCAATACCGGCTTTTTCCTCGCCTGCATCACGAGAGCCCGCAACTGCACTAACTTCAACTAAACCAAGTTGATTTACACTGGCAATAAAACCGGGTGTTACAATTTGACCTTTTGCATCAATAACTTTATCGGCTATAACTTCAGCTGGGTTAATTGCTGTAATTTTTCCATCTGTCATTACAATGCTTGCCGCTTCTAAAACACCTTGATCAGAAGACGTGTGTAATGTTGCATTAATAATTGCTAGCGATTGTGCGCTTACAGCACCAGATGCTAATAATCCTGCAGCAACCAGAGAAAGCGAAAACGAACGTGATAAATTTTTCATTCTGGATGCTCCTTATTGTTGACCTAACATAAAATCACTTGTTGCTTGATACGCGCTGTCGTTTCTATCGTAAACTTTTGCACCATCAACAAACACTTGTTCAGCTTTAGCATAAACACTAAATGGGCTTTGATTCCAAATAACCACATCGCCCTGTTTACCCGCTTCTAGTGAACCTGTTTTGTCATCAATACCTAACGACTTAGCAGCGTTAGCCGTGATCCATTTAATAGCGTGTTGCTCAGAAATATCAAAACCGTTTTCGTTAGCACGGTACATAACCTTGCCAGCTTCTTGGTTTAAGCGCTGAATAGTGGTATCTGAATCTGAGTGAACAACCGCACATGAATTTTTAACTGCATCAACAATGGCTACGTTTTCTTGAACCATGTCGTAGGCTTCCATTTTAAAGCCCCACCAGTCTGGCCAAAGTGCAGCACACGAACCATTTTGGGCAAGTAAGTCAGCAATTTTATAAGCTTCTACACCATGATGAAAAGTACCGGCGTCGTAATTAAATTCTTTTGACAGGTCAATCATCATTGCCATTTCTTCAGCTTTATAACAATGATTATGAATACGTACTTCGCCTTCAAGCACACCACGAAGCGTATCGTGTTTAATATCACGCACTGGTGCTTCTGGGTTTAAACCTGCTTCATAATCGGCATCGTACTTATCCCATGCACGTTTGTATTCAGCGGCTTCAGCCCATGCCATACGGTAACCTGCCATATTACCCATACGAGTTGAAGGTAATACACCTTGACGACCATAAACACGTTTAGGGTTTTCACCACACGCCATTTTTAAACCATACGGCGCCTCTGGAAATTTCATGCCTTGCATAGTGTGTGCAGGTACGTTTTTAAGCGTAACGCCGCGACCACCAAATAAGTTAGCTGAGCCTGGTAAAATTTGTAGAGAAGTAATGCCACCTTCGCGTGCGCGATTAAAGCCAGGATCTTGTGGCCAAACAGAATGCTCAACCCACACTTCTGCAGTATTAGGGCTGGTCATTTCGTTACCATCTTGATGCGACTCAACCGATGGGCTTGGGTAAGCACCTAAATGTGAATGTACGTCAATAATACCTGGTGTAACCCATTTGCCCTGTGCATCAATTGTAACATCAGCAGTAGCAGTTAAGTCTTTACCTACTTGTTGTACTTTACCGTCAACAAGTAATACATCAGCATCATCTAAACGCTCACCAGTGCCTGTTAATACAGTGGCGTTGGTAATTAATGTGCTTGATGTAGCAACTGGCTGATAAGTGCTTGGGTAAGGATTTTTGTTAATTGTTATTTTATCGTCTTGCGGGCCGTTTTCTTGGCAACCTACAAGTGCAGCAGCTAAGCCAACCGCTAATAAAGAAGGTGCAAATTTTTGCATGTTGTTTGGATCTCCTGTTTTTTTGCTACTTTAGCGAAAGCTAAGTGATAAAGCTAAAAAAACAGGTGAAAACGCAGTTAATTAAGATGAATTTCTGTAATTATTTCTTTATATAATTGTTATACAACTTTTCAAGCGCACCTTCGGTTGTAAGCGATGGATCTTTACTAATAAAGTGCTTAACCGTACGCGTTACAAAATCAGAGTTTTGCTTATATAACTTAGAAAAATCTTTAATAATTGTATTACCGTCTTTAGCCGCTGTCACTTTGTCATGACGATGACGATACTGGCTTAGCGCTTTATTAAAATCCCCTTGGTAGTCTTCAACCAAAATTTTATAAAAGTCACTTTTTTGTACGTTTAAATCATTAATGCAGTAATTTAGCGCCTCTTTAAAGTCGGTAAATATCATGCCCTCTACATCAAACTCTTTTGTTTTTTCACGTACTGCTACTTTGGCATCTTCTGTGGCATAACTAAAACCAGTAAACGCTAAACGCTCAGCGGCTTCTTTTCCTAATTTCATACCCGCTTGAATACTATGCGCAAACTCATCGCTCATATCGCCAAGTTCGTTTTCTTCCCACATGTTATAAACACGCAGAGGTTTTGCGTATTTAGTGGCAAGCTTTTTTTTCATTTTAGTGAAGCGCTCATCAATCGTCATCAGCCTTTCGTTATGTAAAAGTGCATGACACTCATAACACGCAGGAATAGATATAAAATCAGCCTCTTCGCCTAAATCAACAATGCTTTGTAGCATATGCAGGGGCGGACAATGATCGCGCTCTGTTGCTTCACAACCACAATAAAAGCACTGGTTAAAATGCTGCTGATCGCAAGCGTATGCTTGCTGATAATAACTGGCTAACGTTTTACTCACCGTTACTCCTAAAAAACACGACTAAATTATGGGGGCGATAATAGCAGCCTGAAAAAATAAGTCAGTAGCTATAAAAAATTAATTTATCTGAAACTGTTTATCCATAGCTTAATGAAAGTTATATCCTCTCCCCTGATTTTACGTTTACAATTAACATGTCACATAGTGGTAAACCTTGCTATAAAACTGCAGATGCTGGTGTTATATCCATAATAGAGGGTATTTCACTCACGCGATTAAAGCGCATACAAGAAAAAATGAGGAGATATATGCATTTAGAAACTAAAACGATAGATGAGTATGAGTTTTTAATTAATACTTTAAATACACATTTTGCTGTTTCACTAGAGCTTAGCAACTCACCTGATCTGCCCCCTAATGATTTAGTAATAGTAAACAAAGATCTTCAAATAATTGCAGAATTACTGCAACAAATAAAGCGTTATCACGAAGCCTACCCCGAAACTAAAAATAAATTTTTCTATACCGATTTAAATAATAACGAGGTCGAACAACTACTAAAAGCACTTCACGTTTTTCACAAAGTGAATAATGGCAAACTCACAGAGCAACAAAATTTATTTTTAAAACACTATACCGACGAAGCAAATATATTTATGCGTGATTATTGTAACGTTGTGTATGACGAATCGTTAGTAAGAGGTTTGTTTGATAAATATAAAATAGCGTTAAAAAATCACTGTGAAGATGCTGTTTTAAAACATATTGAACAAGGTAATGAGCCGGTTTATGTTTTTGCACTCCAAGCTTTTCCTGGTAATGCTTATCAATTAGCAACAATGAATACGGTAGCCTCACAGCAGCTAATGTTAAATCAGAGTGAGCTAGGCGACGATTTAAATAGTGAATTATATAACCCTGCGTGCTTTGATATTGAATGTGCGTGTTCTGAAGAATATAAATATGCTGAATCACAAATTAAAGCGCTTTTTGATCAACTTTATGAGCTAAACGAAACCCGCTATGAAGTTGGAACAAAAGAATTTGAGGAAATAGATGCACTGTATGACCTTGCTTATGTACTTTTTATTGAAAGCAGTCTTTACGCATTAAAAACGACTGATTTTGATACGCTCAATAAAACAGATATGTTTTGCGCCATTGTTGCTTCACATGAGTTTTCTGAATATGAATTTTACGCATTAGCAAAACATACAATACCTGAAAAATTTGATCAAATATTTCCTGATGCCGATAAATATGAACATGAAGATAGCGTTTTTGAACAGTTACTTCATAAAGATTAATTAAAAGTATCTAAAATTCATGCATTAAGTGTAATTACTTTAGAGCAGCTCTAAAGTAATTTAAATTATATAACTGCGGCTATTAACCCAAATAAACCACCAAACACACCGCCCCACACTACAAGCCAGCCTAAGTGCTCGCGGATCATAGTTTGAATAATCTCTTTAACCATTTTAGGGGTAAGCTCATCTAGGCGCTCATCAACTAATTTAAGGACTGTTTTATGTAGGCTCTCTGCGCTATTACCTTGTGAAAGCGTTTGGGTTACTAATGCTTTAAAATCGTCAGTTTGAGAAATCTCACCAAGCGACAATTGCATTTTTTCAATAAGCTTTTCACGCATTGGCTCTATTGCCGCTGTGCCACCAAACATACCAAGCATGCTACCAAACTGTGACTCTTCTATAACGACAAGTAAATTGTCGAACGCAGGGTTTAAATCTACATTGCTGATAATAGGTTCAAAATCGATATTGGGCTGTGCTTTATTAAGTAGGTTATTAATTTTTTGCTCTGAAAAAAACTCCGTTAATATTAGGTTTCTAATGGCGATTTTAAAGCTTTCAAACTTAAGCGCAATAACGCCTGAGCCATATAAAAATGGCACTTTTTCAAACAACATATGAATAGCTAATAAATTTGTTACCGCGCCAGAAAGTGCAAATAAACCAACAGATAATACAATTGCTTGGTTAAACATAAAACCCACAACAACACATAGCCCAGCTAGCAAATTGGTTATTAAACTTTTGTTCATTTTTACTCCATTACAGTCGTTGTCATTATTTATTTAAACCTAGCCGCTAATTTTACAACGATTAGATTGTTAAATTAATCTCTTTTTGCCATAGTTTAGGTATCTGTTTAAAAGGTGAACAATTGTTATGTGGAAAACAGTAAACGAGCACATCAGCCAAGCTATTAATTATGATTTTAAACACACCTACAAACGCCAACTACAAAGTACAAATACCGACAAACTTTTTCATTTAACCAATGGTACGCACAACTACCTAATAAAAGTAGCGTTAAAAAGTGAACTCGACAGATTAGAGAGCGAATCAACCGGTTTAAAACTGTTGGCACAAAACAGTGACTTAAAAGTACCTAATTGTATTGTAACAGGCGCTAATATTGAGTTTTCGTTTATTGTTTTAGAGTGGCTTGTTCTTGATAAACAACCTCATACTACATGGGATGCTATGGGTAAAAGCCTTGCAAATATGCATCAAAAACATGACCAAGCCATGTTTGGTTTTGATATTGATAATTACTTAGCAACCACAGTACAGCCAAATAGATGGCATAAAAAGTGGGATGTATTTTACGCCGAAGAACGTATAGGTTGGCAATTACAACTATTAGCTGAAAAAGACATACAACTTATTGAACCCGAGCGTTTAATAAATACAGTAAAAGAACAACTACATAGCCACCATGTTGAGCCGTCATTACTGCATGGCGACTTTTGGCGAGGGAATATGGGATTTGTAAACGCAAAGCCCACAGTATTTAATCCTGCAAGTTATTATGGTGACCGGGAAGTTGATATTGCAATGAGTGAATTATTTGCTCCACTGCCAGACAATTTTTACAGTGCTTATAATCGTCAATATCCTTTATCGCCAAATTACGAAAAACGTAAACTGATATATCAGTTATACCCTATTTTAAATCATGCCAATATTTTTGCCGGAAATTACCTTACACAAGCCAAGCAGCACATAGAAAAGCTCACAGCAACAGTAGTAAAATAAGTGTCATAATTACCCAATCAGACTATATTTATAAATGTTGAATAACGATGAAATTATAGTTATAAAATAATAATTATGAAGTTCAGCGTTGAGCCATTAAGTTGTTGCTAGGGTTACTAACACACTTAATAATTTATAATTGGAGTGATTATGAAAGATTTTTTATCACAACGTATAGCATGCCCACACTGTGGCCACCACATTCATTTAGACCTAGACGCAAGCATGGGCGATCAGGACTACGTTGAAGATTGCACTGCCTGCTGTAACCCTATTCATTTAAATATGCATATTGACCATGCTAATAATAAGTTAGAGTTACACGTAGACAGTGACGACGAACAAATATTTTAAGCCTGATGGCGTAAGTAGTTTTCTACCGTATTTACAATAGTGTAAGTTTGCTGATCAACTTCAATATTTAACTTGTCACCCACTTGCGCTGCACCAATGTTTGTAATGGCGAGCGTTTCGGGAATTAGGTGTAACCAAAAACCTTGTTCATCAACTTCGCCCACGGTTAAGCTTGCGCCATTTATCGCAACAAAACCTTTATACAACACATATTTTTGCCACTCTTTTGGCAAGCTTAATTGTATTTTACAGTTATTTTCAAGCTTCACTATTTGAGATATTTGTGACGTACAATGAATATGCCCAGACACTATATGCCCACCTAGCTCAGTACCAAACGTAACAGAGCGTTCGTAATTAACTAAACTACCTAGCTCAAGCAGCCCTAAATTAGTTAATTTTAGGGTTTCGTCAATCACATCAAAATGCACTTGTGCCACCACGTCATGATTACTTAACTCAACTTGTACAACCGTTAAACAACACCCATTAATAGCAATACTTGCGCCTAAATCTAGATGCTTAACGTATTCATCACTTACCGATATAACTAAGCGTAAAACGCCATCTGTTTGGGTTTTAGATACCACAGTTGCTTGTGTTTGTACTATTCCGGTAAACATAAAATCACTTAAATTTATTACAAAGTGCTAGTTTAACGTATCAACTAATAAAATCATTCACTACTGAGATTTTTATTTGAAACACAATAGATTACAATTGCGCTCTGTTTTATTTAATAGCTGTTTTTATGACCTTTTGTAATTGGGAAGCTAAACGTTTACTCTCCCTCGCATTTCCTGTTTTTTTAGCACAAGTAACACTCATTCTAATGTCGGTGGTCGACACCATAATGGCAGGTCAAGTTAGCCCAACCGATTTAGCTGCACTGTCAATCGCAACCGGTATTTGGAACCCATTACTACTTGCATTACAGGGTATTTTATTAGCATTAACAGGCATAATTGCACAATTTTCTGGAGCTAATGATAAAAAAGGGATCAGCCATTATTTTCAACAAGCACTTTATTTAACAGCTTTGTTGAGTGCAGTCGGATTTGGTATAGCTAATTTAGCTGATGTTATAATTTCACGACTCGATACCAGCCCTGCTATAGCAAGCCTTGCTTTTGACTATATTCGTTTTGTTAAATGGGGGGTATTTGGCTTTTTAATCTTTACTGTTTACAGAAACATGACCGAAGGTATGGGGATGACCAAACCCGCGTTTTATATAAGCCTTTTAGGGTTAGCTGTTAATATACCTGCAAATTACATTTTTATTCATGGCTTGTTTGGTTTTCCTGCTTACGGCGGTGCTGGCTGTGGTATTGCAACCGCTTTAGTACTAACCGTAATGGCTATTGCGCAGGTCACTTACTGCCAAATTAGCAAAAAAGTGGGCGCTAAAGAGCTATTAACTTCATTCGAAAAACCAAATTTAACCACTATAGCAACCATTACCAAGCTTGGTATTCCAATATCGTTAGCAACCTTTTTTGAAGTAACGCTATTTGCCTGCATCCCCTTATTTATAGCTCACCTAGGTGCAGTAGCTGTTTCTGGTCATCAAATAGCGGCAAGTGTAACTACTTTATTGTTTATGATGCCACTAAGCCTTTCTATCGCTATTAGTATTCGGATAGGTAACTTATATGGGCAAAACCATTTAAAACAGTTAAAAGTGGCTGTGTCTACCAGCTATATTTTAGCAATCGCCATCGCATTATTTTTAGCCTTGATTACTTTTACTGGGCGTAATTTGATTAGCCAGCTTTACACCGACAGCCCTGAGGTTATTGCACTAGCGTCATCAATCATGATTTTAGCGTGCGTATATCAATTACCGGATGCTCTGCAAGTGGCTGCCAACGGTATATTACGTGGGTTAAAATACACCGCCCCTATTTCGTATATTACATTTATATCGTACTGGTTAATCGGCTTTGCTTTAGGTTACGTATTGGCAAGAACAGATTTAATAGTGCCAGCAATGGGGCCTCATGGTTTTTGGGTTGGAATTATTTTTGGACTCACAGTGGCGGCAATACTCTTAATGCTAACGGTGCATAAACGCTTTAAACATGAATCATTTATTGAAACATAACACACAATCACTATGCACATTACCCGTAATATTGTTATTGGTAATGTGCATAGCACTGCTCGCTAGCTGCTCTAAAGCACCAAGTAATAGCAACATTACCTATACAGAACGCTTAGGCAATACCGTTAATGCAAAAAACGTAAAACCTAAACGTGTGGAGCAACTAAAGTTATTACCTCCTTCGCAATTAAATAAAAATACAGTAACGTTAGGCATCCTCCAATTAGCAGGGCTGGGTCACTGTAAATTAAATATACTCATAAGTGAGCATAATAATCAGCTTGGTAAAACTGCCACAGCAGCTGGGCGTTTAAAATATCAAATTAGTTTTATTCAAAGCGCACAAGCCTGTTTAAATACCCTTGATAAAAACAGTGATATTTACTCAAAAATACTTGCCGCTAAAACCCAAAAAGAAAACCATTTAATACAATACTTTAATAGCATGTTGTTTAACGAACCTGAGCTAAACCGTACATGGGCAGGTACAAATAACGAGCTTTCAACCCAAGCTGCAGGGTTTAGCGATACGCAACAAGCCCTTTCACAGCTAGTCACCATAAAACAGCACATTACCTCTCGGGAGTTTAGTAAAATAAACACAGACTCTATTTTTATTGCACTAGAGCAGCTTAATAAGTATCAATTTAACCAATTGCTTATCCAATCAGCAAGGCAACAAATCGCATTTAATAACAGTGCAACGTCATTTGTAAAAACATTGAATCTACGCGACATTTGCCCTACAGGTAAAAATAAAAAAACGGCAAAAATAGTCAGTAATGTATTTCAAAAGTTTTTCTTAGGTGAAATTCAACCTTACCAAGCACAGTTAACGGGTTACTTAGAGGTACTTCAACCTTTGTATAATCAATTGTGGTTTAAAGAAGAAATAACGAGTGAGCCTATTAATGACTTAACTAAAACTAATTCACCTAATAACTTATTAAATCAGTTAAAAAATTCAGCCAAAAACCATGTTGTTTGGTGGCAAACGTTTTATAAAACGTGTGAAATCAGCCCTATATGAATAAAAAAACGGCAAATAAACTCAAAAGCAATAAACTTACTTGATTCACCTCTCGCCACACTATATATTAGCGACCGTTGTTAAGTAATTAGCAACCTACTTAAATATAGAAATACGACTGTAGCTCAGTTGGTTAGAGCACTACCTTGACATGGTAGGGGTCGGTGGTTCGAATCCACTCAGTCGTACCAACATTTAAAAATCCTAAAAAAATTGTACGACCGTAGCTCAGCTGGTTAGAGCGCTACCTTGACATGGTAGAGGTCGGTGGTTCGAATCCACTCGGTCGTACCAATTAAACTCTATATTTCAAACAGTTAAAAATCCTATTCAATCTACTCGTTTAATTTTTTGTTGAAAATTAAATTCTTAGTTTTTTTATTATTTTGTATTCAAAATTTTAAAATAACGAGAGCCAAGCCTCAAAAGATCATCCTAAAAATTCCAGTTTTTATCGATTTGTGCCCAAACTTGTGCCCAAGCGCCCAAACCACTTTTTTAGCTCTTTAATCTTCCTCAAAATTAGACCCCTACCCTTGCAAATTCACAAACCTCAAATCACAAATTCCAAACCAAAAATTTCAAATCAGGTGACCACTACCCTAATATTTTCCGTGTCATTTCATGAAATATCCTATGACCCCTATTCTATAAACGTAAAAATCCAAGCAGTCACGCTTAACAGAGTTGATTTAATTAATTGTAGATATCCTTAGTTTCTTACTGGATATTATGCACAGAAGAATTCTTAATGGCTGGAAAAAATCAATTGGACAACAACATCAAAAAACGAAATCTAACAAATTAATCCACTAGATTACATCACCTCAATAATGTTTTGTCAGCCAGAGGCAAAGTCAACACTTGATTACTAGCTTTCAGTGCTTACTGATCTTAGTAATCGTGTGTTAAGGATATTTTTATTACCTGTGTTGATGAGTTAACAGGTTTTCCTGAGGCCATTGCGACTATTTTCCCAGAAACCGAAACTCAGCTATGCGTAATTCATCAAATCCGTAACTCAATGAAATACGTAGCGTCTAAGAATCAAAAAGCATTTATGGCTGATTTGAAACCTGTCTATAAAGCAGTCAGTTAGGAATAAGCTCAACTCGCACTTGATGAGTTAGAGGCTAAATGGGGAAATGCTTATCCATTAGTCATTAATTCTTAGCATAGGAAATGGCATAAATTACCCCATTACTTTAAGTACCCAGAGCGCATCCGGAAGATTATCTATTCCACCAATGCAGTGGAAGCAGTACATCATCAGTTCAGAAAATTAACCAAACCAAAGGGCACTCCCTAATGAAAATAGCTTACTGAAATTATTGTACGCAGGCATATTAAATGCGTCAGAGAATATGTAGGACGATGCCAATTCATAATTAGAGTCTCTGCTTATCCTAACTAGCTATTTATTTTGAAGGGCGTTTAGACAGCGTACTGGATATTTAAATAATTTAACTTTTCTTTTACCGTAAAATCAAAATACACGTGTAGGTTAGCTGTACAACGTAATTTAAAAGCGTTTGCTAACCTACAGAACCTCAATGTATCAACATGAAAATTCGACTGTAATCTCTCCTAAACCTTCGTACTTTATTGATGTTTTTTTATTTATATCTAATTGCATTAGACCGTTATAAGAGCCGGTAATAAAGATATGTCCTGCTTTTAATTCAAACCCATTTTCCGTTAAAAAGTTAATAGCCCAATATAAAGGAAGCTGCGGCAAACCTGCCGGATGCTTCCCTGCATAGCTTTGTAAATCTTCGCCCTGTTTAACATCAATATTTATATCACTGCTCTCGTATGCTTTTTTAACGTCTACTTTAGAGCCTAAATATACACCTTGATTAGATAATCCATCGGCCAATTTTTCATAGTGTGTTGCTTGATAACCCTCTGGAAATCTGTTTTGAATAAGCTCCAACGCTAAATGGGCACTACCAATGGCATTATCTATATCCTCATTTTTATATTCTTCATAGCTTGCTAGGTCTTTGTTTAACACAAATGCAATTTCTGGCTCAATGAGCGCTTTATTATTTTTTGTGAAAAGAGCACAACGTCCCATAGATTTAACCGGAGCATGCAAAAGTGGCGCGAGGATAATCGTGCCATCACCTGATGGAAGCATACATTTCCAACCATACACTTTTTGGTTATTTAGCTTAATCATCAACTTCTGAACTGCTAAAACGTCGTCTATAGAATTAAGCGTTATATCTGATGATAAGTCTGGTATCGCAATGCCTTGCTCTCTTTTATTTAGTAAATGCTTAGCGATATGTTCAAGCAAGATTGAGTTATCCACTGTAGTTCCTTTTTTGCTATTGAAAGTTATTTGCATAGTAATAATAACAGTGTTCTTGACAATTAAACATATGATGTTTAGATTTGTCGAACGTTACTCTTTTGCGAATTTACTTCTTGTTAAGTGAGTAAACTCTCAAAGGTTGAACTTTACCTGACGACACGACACACAAATATATGGAGATCACTATGCGTTCAAAGAAAAAAATTGCACTCGGTGTTTTAGCCGCTCTCTCAAGCTGTTCATTTGCTCAAGCTGCTACAAACGATAAAGTAAAAGACGATACTGAAGTCATTGTTGTAACGGGTGTTCGTTCAAGTCTCGAGGCCGCATCATCTCTAAAACGTTACAGCGATAGTGTTCAAGATAGTATTGTTGCTGAGGATATTGGTAAGTTTCCCGATCAAAATGTGGCTGAGTCTTTACAACGTGTTCCTGGTGTTTCAATTAACCGTGTAAATGGTGAGGGCTCAAAAATAACCGTTCGTGGTTTTGGCCCAGAATTTAACGTTGTTACATTAAACGGGCGCACATTAGCTACTTCTGAAATTGGTCGCTCGTTTGATTTTCAAGTATTAGCAGCTGAGCTAATATCGGGTGCTGATGTCGTTAAGTCGCCTACGGCTAAAACACCTGAAGGGAGCATTGGTGCTTATGTTAACGTTAAAACTGCACGCCCATTAGATAACCCCGGATTACATGTACTTGGCTCTATAAATGCCAAATACAGTGAACTTTCTGGCGAGACGAGTCCTGAATACTCTGCGTTATTTAGCAATACGTTTGCTGATGAAACATTTGGTTTTAATATTGCCCTTTCACAACAAAAAAGTGATAACCGATACGATTCAATGGGCACTACCCGTTGGTTATTACTCAATAATGAGCCAGGTGTGATTGAAGGCGACATTCATAATTTAGATGGCAATGTGGTTACGCCAACTATGCTTCGCCATGCTGGGCGAATTGAATACGCATTAGGGCAAGAGCATCGCGAACGTACAGGCATTAATACCAGTTTTCAGTGGGCACCAGATTCAAGCTTTACCAATACTTTTGATTACATGTATACGGATCTCTCAGTAGAAACTCAAACTCAAGGTTTGCAAGCCGGTTTACAGTATCCTAATTGGCGAAATGTGGTTGTATCAGACAACGGTACTATTTTATCAGGCACTAAGTTTTCGGGTAAAACACTGGGCGGAACTGGTGAAAATGTAGATTTTAGAATTGATGGTTTATTTCAAGAGCTGGAGTCAAAATCAAAAACACAGGCATTTGGGTTTAATTCTATAAAAGAATTTGATGTATTAACGCTTGAGTTTGATATAAGCCATTCAACATCAAAATCAACGCCGCGTAGCGACTTATTAGTTCCTAATTATATTTCACCGGAGCGAAACGACAGTTTAAATTTTGATTTTAGAAACACTGATACCGTTAATTTAGACACAACCATTGATTATGCTTCGCCGACAAGCGTGAGAGCACATTGGAATCAAGTTTCACATTACGAATTAGAAGACACGATTACGGAGCTGCAAACAAAAGGGAAATACCTACTCGATTTAGAGTTTGCTGAAAGCCTAACCTTAGATTCAATCGATTTTGGTATTGCGTATTCAGATCGCGAAAAAGTAAGAGATCGCTTTGAAACATTCCATGAAGATAACTGTGGTTTAGTAGCACCGAATGCCGATATTTGTGGCGAACTTAGAGATATGCCTGATGACATATTTTCAGCAAGTCCCTATTCAGATTTTTTAAGTAGTGAGCCAGGTAATTTTCCGCGTGACTTTTTGTTTGCTGATATAAATAAATACCATAGCGCTATTCGTGATATGACCAAAAATCCAAATTGGCCAAACGAGCAATATAACGAAATCGCATCATCAAGCGTCACCGAAGAGAAAATAAGTGCTTATTCGCAGTTTAATCTCAGCGGCTTAATTGGTGATTACGATTGGCGCGGTAATGTGGGAGTCCGTTATGTAAAAACGGATACAAGCTCAAGCGGTTACGGCAAAAGGCGCCTAGGTTATACGGGCGAGCTTGATAATGGCCAACCTTTATTAGTTGTTGATTACACAGACTCAGGAAGCCTTAAAGCCAAAAATAGTTACACTAACTGGTTACCTAGCGCTAATTTTAGTATTAATTTAAGTGATAACTTATTGGTAAGAGCCGCAGCGGCTAAAGTTATGTCGCGCCCTGCCATTGACGACATTGGCGTACAAACAACGTATACCGATATGCAAGCAGGTAGCTTTTCTCAAACAGGTGGCAATCCTTATTTAGCACCTTATAAAGCTAATCAATACGATTTATCTTTTGAATATTATAGTGATAGCGGCGATTCTTACGCGGTTAACTTTTTCAAAAAGGATATATCTAGCACAATTGCACAAATAACTTATCTAGATAATACGCCTGATATTTGGGATGGGTCGCAATACGTTGATTCATCAGTAAGTATTGATGGATACGGCAATGTAAACGAAACTATTAATACTAAACAAAACCAATCAGGCGGCTCAATTACTGGAGTAGAACTTGCTGTACAACATAATATGGATTATTTACCGAGCTTTTTAAATGGCTTAGGTGTGCAAGCAAACTATACATGGGCTGATACTACAAATAAAAACACACAAAAAATAGAGCTTCCAGGTGTGACCGACCCAGGTGATAAATTAGAGGGATTTGCCGAAAACTCTTATAACATTGTTGCCTACTACGACAAAAATGCATTTCAAGCGCGTTTAGCCTACAACTGGCGAGATGACTTTTTAAGTAGCCGAGCAGGTATACGCAGTGGTGGATTACCAGAGCATACTGCAGCTTATGGTCAGCTCGACTTTAGTATGTCTTATGCGGTTAACGATAACTTTACGCTAACAGGCGAAGCAATAAATATAACTGATGAACGTACCTATCAATATGCCGATGTAAAAGAGCGCGTTATTAATACCCAATATACTGGTCCGCGTTACCGTATAGGTATACGCGCTAAGTTTTAACGCTTTATTGAAATAACCCAAATTGCTATAAAGATCGCTCATCAGCGATCTTTATTATATCCCCACTATGTCAGTTTTAAACATATAAACAACGATTAAAATTAGTTACCACTCCCCCTATTTTGTGCACATTACATTGACCAGTCAAACATAATATGTTTATATTAAAGATATGAGCGAACTTATATATTACGACCTAAAACAAACATCAGGAATGGCAGCAAGCCTTTCTGTTCAAGTGGCTAAAGAAATTGGCAGACGCATTGTGTCTGGATCATTTGAAGCCGGCAGTTTAATTGATGATGAAGATGCACTAGCTAAACGCTACCAAGTAAGCCGCGTAGTAGTACGCGACGCGGTAAAAATCTTAGTAAGCAAAGGCCTACTTGATGTACGCAGAGGTATTGGGACGCGTGTACTACCTCGTGATAGATGGAATATGCTAGACGATGACGTATTAGCATGGCATTTATCAGCACCACCTAATCGTAAATTTTTAGAGCAATTAATGGACGTGCGCCTAGCCTTTGAGCCAAAAGCAGCACGTTGGGCAGCTGAACGTGCGCGCCCTGAGGATTTAATTGAAATTGCAGCCGCATGCGAGCGCATGGCTAAAACAGATAACAGCGTAGAAGATTTTATTATTGCTGATTCTTTATTTCATAAGGCCATTATAAAAGCAGCGCAAAATAGCTTTTTAGCTTCTATGGAAGGCGTTATTTATTCTGCACTTTTAGTTAGTATTAAAGTAACAAATAAAGACCCGCGCGATAACGGTGCATCTATTCCGTTTCATCGTGAAGTGTACGAAGCCATTGCTGCAAAAGATGGCGATAAAGCCGAATTTCTCACCGAAAAACTCCTAAAAGATGCCAGCTTTCGTCTTTCTGCGACAGTAAATAACAAATAGCCATTGTTTATTGTCGCAAATTCATATAAATAGTACGTATAAATAAATAATACGGACACTAAGATACTATGAGCGAATTAACATACTACGATCTAAGACGCAGCAGCGCCATGTCACCTAGCTTACCGGTACAGGTAGCTAAAGAATTAGGCCGTAGAATTGTTGCTGGCACATATACTCCTGGCACACTGATTGATGATGAAAACCGTTTAGCTGAACGTTTTCAAGTAAGTCGAGTTGTTGTTCGTGATGCAGTAAAAATTCTTGTTGGTAAAGGGCTTTTAGATGTACGCAGAGGCATTGGCACTCGCGTAAAAACCCGTGATAACTGGGCGTTGCTTGACGATGATGTTCTTGCGTGGCATTTAAGCGCACCACTTAATCCTGAGTTTTTAACTCAATTAATGGAATTTCGTTTAGCATTTGAGCCCAAAGCAGCCAGTGTTGCAGCGCTTCGCGCAGAGCCTGAAGATATTAAAGCCATTGAAGATGCATTAAATGAAATGCAAAGCTCGGTAAGCGATTTAGATAAGTTTGTTATTGCTGATGCGCATTTTCATGGCGCTATTTTACGCGCTTCTCATAATGAGCTATTTATTTCGATGGAATGCGTTATTTTTTCAGCGTTGCTTGTGAGTATTAAAGTAACAAACCAAAGTGCACTAAGTAATCATGCTTCTATTCCGTTTCACCGAGAAGTATTTGATGCTATTGCCACCGGTAATAGCGAAAAAGCACAAGCCCTTACAGAAAAGCTTTTAGCTGATGCTAAATCAAATTTAGCTAAGTTAATGGATATTTAATTTATTTTAAATAGCACCGCTAACTCATCATTTATTGTGAGAGGAATGATGAGTAGCGATGCAAGCACAACAACGTTTTATCGCAATTTTATTAAAAATTAATTAAAGATAATATTCAGCATAATTTTTAGCATTAGTCGTAAATTCTTCTAAACCCATTCCGGCTTTATACAAGCCGCTTCCTAAACCAAAACCAGTTGCCCCTGCATTAACAAATTCGTCCTGATTTTGAGGCGATACACCGCCCACAGGGTAAATATCAATACTAGAAAGCACCGTTGTAATTGCTTTTAAGCCTTTTGGGCCAGCTGTATCTGCTGGAAATAACTTAAGCGCGTCGGCACCAGCATGCAGTGCAGCAAAACCTTCAGTGGGTGTATAAAACCCTGGTACGCTGTACAATCCTTTTAATTTACTATAACGGATCACCTCTACATCGCTATGCGGCGATATAATAATACGCCCACCCGCTTCAATCACCTGATCAACTTCGTCTTTAGTAACAACCGTGCCCGCGCCAATAATGGCTATATCTGCGTATTTATCACTTAATAACTTAATACTTTTTAATGCTTCAGGAGAATTAAGTGGCACCTCAATAACGCGGTAACCAATATCAATAAGTACTTTTGCATAATCAAGCACTTCATTTGGTGTAATACCGCGTAAAATAGCAATCAGTGGTAGTTGCTTCATAGCATGAGTTAACGTAATTAATGACATAATTGAGTTTCCTTTTTAGTTAAAAGACCGGCCTGTACAGCTAGTGTAAACATGCCTTTAGTAGATGCAGTAGCACTGCTTAAAATAGAAGAAGTGAAGCCGAGTTCTTTTAATGCTTCACAATAGAGAGTGTTTAAACTTGAGTTACCAATTAAATAAACATGCTTAATGTCGTTTAGCTTACTTTTAATACCCGCAAGCTCAGCGCCAATAAGTAAACCAGATAAGTAACTAGGTACGTTTTGCAGCGTTAATTGTTTATCTAGCTTTAAAGTACGCGCACTAAATAATGCACTTAATAAACTGCTCTGAACTTGACTAACACCAACGCCTTTTAAAAAGCTTGGCATATCTGTTGGTGTTTTATCTAGTGACTCTAGCCCTTCACCTAAAATGCTTTGTTTAGTCAATAAATCAAACATTTCGCCGGTCATAAACGTACTAAGACTTGTAATAACCGTTTTTTGGTCAGTATCTTTTGCAACTTGAACCCACTTAGAGTGAGTACCGGGTAGGCAAAACATAGTCTCACTTAAGGTTTGATTACTTAGCTCACCCGCTGTTTGCTCTACATCTAATACAGCGCCAAATACTTGTACTTCTTCACCGCGCATTACATCGCATACATTATTTTCCATAACGTATTTAACACCCGGCACAATACTAATTTGTAAGCCGGCTTTATTATTTGCTTTACAAAGCTTTACACTCATACTGTCGAGATTAGCTGGCGCATTTACATAGCCTGTATCTTGCCAACCTATAGCACCGCCTACCATACCCGCCATAATAATCGGCATTTTATGCTTTGATAACCAGCCTGATATATAACTAAGTAATACGGTTTCTAAACAGTCATTTTTAATACAAAGTACGCCCTGCTCACCATTAACAGTATCTAAAATGCTGCCTTTGCCATCGACTAAGAAAGCTCTAAAGTTAGAGCTTCCCCAATCAACCACAATTAATGCTGGTAAGTTGCTTTTGTTATCGCTCATAAGCCTTGCCCTTATTTATTAAATTGATACTTCATAATGTTTAATAAAATCAAGGTCGGGCTCAATACCAAGGCCTGGACCTTGTGGTAGCGCAACTGTTCCGTTGTTATTTTTAACTTGCTCGTTAATATTTAGAGACTCTTGCAATAGCTGCTCTCTAAATAAGTTTGGCGTTGTATCGTACTCAAGCATAGGTTGTACTGGGTGTGCAGCACCTGGTAAATCAGGTAACGCAGCTAATAAATGTAGATTAGTACCTACCGCAATAGCCGAACCCCACACATGGTTTATAACAGGTACAAAATGCGCGTGTGCCATGGCTAATACTTTTTGATATTCGGTAATACCACCGAGCGCACACACTTCTGGCTGGAGTAAATCAACGCAGCGGTTTTTAATTAAGTCTCTAAAGCCCCAGCGGGTAAATTCGGCTTCGCCACCGGCAATGCTCATATCAAGTGCTTCACATAAATCGCGATAGCCTTGATGATCCTCTGGTGCAACCGGTTCTTCAAACCAGTACACGCCTAAATTTTGCAGCTCTCGACCTAGCGGAATAGCTTCGCGCGCTGTATATGCATGGTTAGCGTCAACCATTAGGCGCATATCGCGGCCAATACCTTTACGCACAGCTTCAACAAGCTTTATATCGCGGTCTGGCGAAAGGCCTATTTTCATTTTCATGGCCGTAAAGCCCATTTCTTTAATGCGTTGGCTTTCTTCGGTAAAGCGCTCTTCCAGGTTTGGAAACTTTTGTAGCATCATGCCGTAACCATAAGCCGGAATGCGGTCTCTAAAAGCACCCCCTAGTAACTTATAAACGGGTTGATCTAAAAACTTACCTGCAATGTCCCACAGAGCAATATCTACACCAGATAAAGACTGAATAGGCATGCCTTTTTGGCCATGATCTCGCAATAAGTTATAAACTTTATGCCAAATCACTTCTCTGTCGAGTGGATCCATGCCCAAAATCATAGGCTGAATTACATGCTCAACAATTGTTTTATTGGCAAACGCAACGCCGCCACCGCCAAAACATTCGCCCCAACCTGTAATACCTATATCGGTACGAACTTCAACTAAATGTGCGGTACGTTTAGCGTAATACTGCTGCGAATAACCAAGTTCTTCTTCTAGGTCGTACTGTAAAACGTGGCTAATAATTTGTGTGATTTTCATAGTCTGTTCCTTAAACCTTTAACGCGCGAGAAACACGTTTATATGCAAGGTAGTCATCTAAAGCTAACAACGAACAATCAACACCCACGCCCGATTGCTTAATACCAAAATGAGGTAAATTAATGCTGTATTTAATGCCGTTAACCTGTACTTCGCCAAAGCGTAAATGTTTTGCAAAGTAAGAAATAGTGTCTTCGTTACTACTAAAAATAAATGAACTTAAACCAGCGTCAGTATCATTTGCATCGCTAAGTACCTGTTCGTTATCACTAAACGTAATAATACTAATAACAGGGCCAAATATTTCGTCTTTGTATAGATTCATGCTCGAATCTACATTTGTAAGTACGGTTGGTTCGTAAAAATATCCATTAACGCCTGTAGGTTTTTTACCACCTAATTGTAATTTAGCGCCTTTTTGCTGTGCATCTTTAACTAGCTCATCAATCCGTTGCCATGAGTTAGCATCCATAACAGGGCCCATATCAATAGCCTCGTTTTTATCAAAACCAACTTTTACTGCTTTTGCACGAGTAAGTACTTTTTCAATAAATTCATCAGCAACGCTTTCGTGTACAAATACACGATTTGGGGTAACACAAATTTGCCCTGCGTTGGCAAACTTAACACCACAAATTACATCGGCTGCGTTATCTAAATTCGCATCGCTACATACAATGGCAGGTGCATTACCACCAAGTTCCATTGAATAACGCTTGATTGACGTAGCACCTGTTGCAATTACATGCTTACCCACATTAGTAGAACCAATTAAAGTAAGTACAGAGGGAATAGTTGACGCTGAAATGGCATCGCCTACGGTGCTATCTGTGCCCGAAAGTATGTTAACCACACCTGCTGGCAAGCCGATTTGTTCACATAATTCGCCTACAGCATAAGCAGACAAAGGCGTTTTACTTGACGGTTTTACTACAAGCGGACAACCCGCAGCCATTGCTGGGCCTAATTTATAAGCCAAATTTAATAATGGAAAATTCCATGCTAAAAATGCAGCCGCTACACCAACAGGCTCACGCGAAAGAACGTGGCTGTGCGTACCTTCATTATCTTTTAATTCTTCATCGGCGATATTAACAATGGCATCAGCGTAAAAATTAAGGCTATCAACTAACATTTGAAAGTCGTCAGCGGTTGACTGCCATGGTTTAGCCATTTCTAAATGCACGCATTCACGTAAGTGTTGCTCGTTTGCAATTACTGCATCACGCAGTTTAAGCATCCATTGAGCACGCTCTGTTGCAGGCGTTGTTGACCAACTTGAAAATGCTTCTTGCGCAGACTCTAAGGCCATGTTTGCTTCATTAATACCTGCAGCCGAAATTTCGCCTACAACTTCGAGTGTTGCAGGATTGATAATTTCGGTCGTTGCGTCACTCGTTATTAATTTTCCACCAATATACAGTTGTTTAGAAAGCATTCTGTCGCTCCATTATTATCTACAACACCCTAAGGGCTAAATGACTAAAGTAAGACACACAGGCCTTAATACATAACAACTATTTAAACATATGATGTTTGATTGAGCAAACACAAAATACATTTAGTTAACAAAAAAACTCATATGCCAAGATTTATGAGCATTGCTTTTAATTAAGCCTTCCTCTTCACTCGCCATGGCTTTGTGTAAAGAATCGCTATTGCCTATACAAGGTTCTATCCCAAGTACAAAAGGGGGTAGCTGCTCATTGGCAGACCAACCATTGTAATTAAACCAAAGCCCTAAGTGACTTATGTTTGTTGATGAAAATTCAAACCCGCAGCTTTGCTGAGCTTTATCATCAACCAGTTTTACAATTATATTTTGATCTTTATGAGTGTCCGTATTTAAGTGTTTGCTAAAAACCTTACTTGCAAAACCACTGTTATAGGGCATAACTTTATTTAGCGGCGGGACTTTAGTTAAGCACTCACTCCAATTAATAAAGGCACTATTAGCGTTATAAAAACGACTCAGCCCTTCATCAACTTTAAACTCCACATGTTTGTTATTTATTAAAATACGCATCTCTGGTTTTATGGCAAAAATAGGATGCGCTGACCAAACAAAAGGGAGATTGTGAGTTGTGTTATTTTTTACGTGGTAATCAACAAGCAGCCGCTTACTGTGTTTTTTTAAGGTAAACGTTCTTATAAATGTAAAAGTAGAGTCAAAAACCTCAGCTTGTAAGCTAAGTATTATTTCTTCATCGCTAATATGGGTATTAGTTATTTGCCATGCTTGGCACCACAATTCACCATGATCATGTGAAAAATGCGTTTTATTGGGGATATGTTCGTACAGCTGAGGAGAAATACCCGGAAAACATTCATCCCAACCACCGCTATCATGCTCAGAGAAATCATTGTTTTTTGCAGGTTTTAAAGTGATTTGTTTATCGTGAGCAAGCCACTCTCTATTGTGTTTTAAGCTTACAATAGAGATGACTTTTGCACCCAACTGAGGAATAACTGTAACAGCAAGCTCACTATTTTTTAGCAAAATAGCCTCAAAACCATGAGCCTTACAGTGTGTTAAGTTAAGCACTTTAATCGTGATAAATTACAGAACGGCCACCATCAATGATTAAGCTTTGCCCTGTCATAAAACTCGAATCTGAACTGGCTAAAAACACGGCTGGGTAAGCAATTTCTTCTGTTGTTCCATTTCGTTTTAGAGGATGTACATCGCCCATTGCTTTGCGTGAAGCTTGCGGATCGTCTGTTTGCTCCCAAGACTTAAACGCCATAGGTGTTTCTATCATGCCTGGGCACAATGCGTTTACTCGTATGTTGTGCTTTGCGTATTCAACGGCTAAGTTTTTAGTTAGCCCTATAACCGCATGCTTAGTTACCGCATACGGAAAATACCCAGGTACAATTTTATAAGAATGCACAGAACCTACATTTATAATGCTGCCACGGCCTAACTCTTTCATATGCTCAAGTACGGCTACAGCACACTGCCACATACCTTCAACATTAACCGCAAAGCTATCACGCCACATTTGTGGAGTAACGTCATCTACGTTTCGCCCAGGGCTAATTAAAGCCGCGTTATTAACTAAAATACTGGGCTTGCCGAGCTCATTAACTACTTTTTCAACCATGTTTTTTATAGCCGTTTCGTCGCTAATATCGGTATGAGCAAAAATAGCATCAAACCCTTTGCTTTTTAGCTCTGCTACAACACTTTCACCCATTTCTTTATTTATATCAGCAACACACACTTTAGCGCCTTGCTCACAAAATACGCGTGCTACTGTTTTTCCAATTCCATCGGCTGCGCCAGTGACAATAGCAACTTCGTTTAATAATCGTGATGACATAGTTATATTCCTTATTTATTGAGCCCAGGGACCAAATCGCGTTCAATGGCCTCAATAGACTTGCCCTTAGTTTCGGGAAGTATGAATGCCATAACAATGCAGCCTACAATAGCGACGCCTCCGTAATATAAAAACGTATTTGCTGCGCCCATGTTCTCTAATTGCCAAGGGAAAAACTGCTGAATACTCCAGCTAGAAATACTCTGTACTAAGGCGGCAAAGGGTAACGCAACACTGCGTACTCGGCTTGAAAATATCTCCGAGAATATCACCCACATTATTGGCCCTATCGACATATTAAAGGCGGCTAAAAATGCGAATAATCCAAATAAAACATACGCAGGACTAATATTTATAGAAGCATTAATAATTGCACCGGTAACAACTGGTAGCTCTTTTTTACTGTAAATAGTGGCTAAATCTGCTTTTAGCGCAACATCAGTGCTGTATATTTTATTTTCGAAAACGTGCAGCTTTGTAATATCTACTTTTTGCTCTGCAACTTTGGTTATTGCTTCACTGTTGAGTGAGTAGGTGGCATTTTCAAAACCATACCAAATTGATACATGCGCAACAGCAATAAGCAGTAAACCGGTAATAGTTAATGTTCTTCTGCCAAGTTTTTCAACAAAGAATATGGCGACCAATGTAAATAATACAGATACCGCACCAAGTACTATTGTTTGTAAAAAAGAGTTTTCGACGCTCATACCTATTTGTTCAAACACGGTAGGTGCATAAAACAATACGGCGTTCATGCCGGTTGCGCCCTGCACTACCGCGTAACATACAGCAAGTAGCACAACAAAACGCATAGGCTTACTAAACAATACTTTAAGTTGCTCTAGTGCACTGTTTTTTGAATCTTCTTGAATGGTTGCTTTAATATCATTAAGTACTACTTCGGTATCGGCGTTATTGATCCCCATACCTTTGAATACAGCGCGTGCTTCTTCATCACGTTTTTTGCTCATTAACCAGCGCGGCGATTCAGGAATCGTCATTAATAACGAAAACCAAATAATATTAGGCACAATTTCAAAGCCAAGCATATAACGCCAAATATTGGCTTCATTTAACCATTCAATTGAGCCCATGTTTTTAACAAAAAAGTAATTAACAACAAACGCAAATAAACTACCTAACGTTATAAGCAACTGATTAACTGATACAAATTGGCCGCGTTTATTAGCGGGTGCAATTTCACCAATATACATAGCTGAGACAGTTATAGAGGCAAATGCGACCCCTCCTATAAAGCGTCCAACAACCAGCATGGGGTAACTTACCGCAAAAGCAGAAATAACCGTAGAGAGTGAATATGTTAAAGCAATGCCAATAAGTACCTTTTTACGACCAAATTTTTGGCATAAAGTACCTGTAAAAAATAGTGCGATGATTACGCCAACAATGGCGCAACCCACTACATTACCTGTTTGTAAACTGGTTAGCTCAAACTGCGAACTAACATAGCGTAACGCCCCCGATATATTGGCCGCGTCTAGGCCAAATACAAATCCGCCAAATGCTGCAATGAGGGAGTACTTAATTGCTTTTGTTGATTGTGTGTGTGTGTCTTTCAATGTATTACCCTTAGTTTTATTTTTATACTTTTACTGTGTTGGTAATGAGTGCTCTACAACATATAAAAGAATAACATTGATAGAATTAGTAAAAACAATATAAACATATGATGTTTATATGTGCAATGTGTTTTTCCTCTCACATCTAATTAATGTAAGAGGAAAAAACACAAAATTAATATTTAAAGTGAATACGTAAAATTAAAAGCCGTCTATTTTAACGCAAGGCTCAAATACACCTTTTACCGCATTTTTAAATGCAAGCGTAGCGCCGTGAGGTATAGCATTAAATGGGGTATCTTCTAGGCCACATTGTGCTGACGTTACGTAAAGTGTTGTACCATCGTCGCCAAACGCTGGGCATGTAGGGCGAGGTGTTTGAGTCGCTAAGCTTTGAATTACCTTAGCTTCGGGCGATATGCAATCTACACGTGCGCCATCCCAAAGTGCAATCCACATGTTGCCTTCGCTATCAATTACAGCGCCATCAGGTGATACAGCTGAGCTCGAATAGTCAAAAAACAACACACTTTCTCCTATTGGCGTACCCGTAAGTGAGTCGACGTCAAATCGGTAAATTTTTTGCGTTTTTGAATCTGCGTAATAAGCTCTAGCACGCGACTTATCAAAACAAATACCATTGGGTATGGTTAAATCACTAACAACTTGAGTAAGTACGCCGTTGTGAAAACGATATATTGCCCCTTCGTTTTCGTGAGCATCGCCGTGCATTGTGCTTATCCAAAACCCACCCCACGGATCGGCACGCCCATCGTTACTGCGGTTGTCAGGTTTATCTGCTTCAACGCTGCACAAAAAAGTTTGCTTATGCGTGCTGGTATTATAGGTATTTAGGCCTTTATCACTTGCTAGTAATAAGGTTTCATTGTTTACCCAAGCCAGAGCGGTAACCATATCATCTAAGCGTTGCTCAACTTTATGGTCGCCTTTTTTGCTGTGCAAAATATGGTTTGGAAAATCAACCCAATAAAGCGTTTGTGTGATCGGGTGCCACAAAGGCCCCTCGCCTACAAAATTTAGTGTGCTGTCAAAAACAGTCGCTGTAAGTGTATTCATTTAATTCTCTAAACTAGTTACCAGTTAGTATGTGAACCATCACGCTTTGATAAATGCGGTGCTTCGGTTTCTACAGGGGTTGCCAATCTAAACGCGGCTTCGTTCACTTCAACACCTAAACCAGGTACTTCAGGGATAGTAAACTTATTGCCTGTTAATACATGCTGCTTAGGAAAAAGAAGTGGATCATGGGCGCCAAACTCACTAAACGGACCTTGGTGTGTTTCCATTAAACCTAAATTTGGCAGCGCTGCAGCAAAGTGATTTGTTGCCGCTGTACACACAGGGCCAAGCGGGTTATGTGGCATAACATCGATATAATGTGCCTCAGCCCAACCAGCCACTTTCATTGCTTCTGTTAAGCCACCAATGTTACACACATCTACACGTAAATATTGAGTAAGCCCCTGCTCTATATAAGGCTTAGCTGCCCATTTAGAACTAAACTCTTCACCAATCGCAAAAGGAATATGCGTTAAAGTACGCAGCGTTTTATACGCATCAGGAGATTCATGACGAATCGGTTCTTCAATAAAATCGAGTGTATCGGGCTTTAAACGTTGGCAAAACGAAGCAGCCTCAGCCACGCTTAATCTGTGGTGGTAATCAATACCGAGTGTAATATCAGGCCCAAGTACTTTACGCAGCTCATTTAAACAACGAGCTGTGCGCGTTATAGATTCTTGTGGTTCAAAAAACACAGGGTCGTCAAAACGACTCGGTATCACTCTTATTGTTGTCCAACCTAGCGCAATAAGTGCTTTTGCTTCTTTAACTAAATCGTCAAATTTATCAGGATCGGCCTCTGTATAACAACACGCAAAGCACGCTATGTGCTCGCGTTGTTTGCCCCCTAATAACTGATAAACAGGCACTTGTAGTGACTTACCTAAAATATCATAAAGAGCAATATCAATGGCTGAAATAGCAGCCGTAATTACACGGCCCCCTTCAAAATAATGGCTGCGGTAAAGCTCTTGCCAAATACGGCCAATTTTACGTGGATCTTGTCCTTTCAAAAATCCAGCAAAGTGATGTATCGCGCCAATAACTGCTTGCTCTCGATTTGATAAGCCCGATTCGCCCCAGCCAACTATGCCACATTCGGTTACTACTTTTACTAATAGCTGATTACGTTTCCCTACGCAGCCTAAAAGCGCTTCAACAGATTCTATTTTCATTATTATTACCTATGCGTTATTAAGGTTGAGTTGCTGGTAAACGGTATTTATCCATGCGGTCTATATCGTATTTTTCGTATTTTCTTTTTAATAACCAGCGCGGACGCTCTAACGTTAATTCCCATTCAAACAATGATTTAAACATAGTTTTAACACGTTCAGGATTTTTTGCTGCTAAATCTGTTTGTTCACTAATGTCTGTGCTTAGGTCGTATAGCTCTGCTGGGCGGTCTGGGTAACGAATAAGTTTCCAATCGTTATCGCGTATTACAGCTCTGTTTTCTTTTTTCCAGTACATCACTTTATGTGGGCGTGCTGTGTTTTTACCTTGAATATAAGGGAGTAAATCAACGCCATCAATATCATTACCTAACGCCTTACCTTGTGCGGCACTGTAAAAAGTAGGCAGTAAATCGAGTGTGCTTACTGGGTAGTCGTAAGTCGAACCTGGTTTAATATGTTTTGGCCAACTAATTAAGAATGGTACACGAATGCCCCCTTCTAACTGGTTTGATTTAGTCCCTGCAAGTGGTGCATTATTTGAGGCGTTTTTGTCAGATGGGCCACCGTTGTCGTTTGAAAAAACCACAATAGTATTATCATCTAAGCCTAGCTCTTTAAGTTTATCAAGTACATAACCACTGGCTCTGTCTAACCCTAGGGTCATTGCAGCAAGCTCTTTACGTTTGCCCGTTAAGTTTGGAAACTTAGCTAAATCTTTAGGATCTGATTCAAGCGGAGTATGTACTGCGTTAAAAGCTAGATAGATAAAAAAGGGTTCATCTTTGTTTTGTTCAATGTACTTAGCGGCTTCTTTACCTAACTCATCGGTTAAGTACTCTTTTGGCTCTTCGTAATTACCAAAGTCACGCTCTAATTTTTTATCGAAAAAATGTTTGTTTCCATTTTTCATTTCTTGTTCTGAATAGTTAAAGTAGCTTCTGTCGCCACCTCTAAACCCTAAAAAGGTATCAAAACCACGTTTTAAAGGATGAAACCTGTCGGCGTCACCTAAATGCCACTTACCAAATACCGCTGTTTTATAACCCTGCTCTTTAAGATAATCGCCCATTGTTTTTTGATCTAATGGCAAGCCCATATCTGCACCTTTAAGTGCTGAGTTATCGCTCATAAAACCAGGTACGTTAATTTCTTCGTAACCAAAACGTTGCTGGTACTTACCCGTCATTAAACCTGCGCGTGAAGGACCACAAGTAGAATCACTTACGTAACCTTGAGTAAAACGAACACCGCTTTGGGCAAGTTTATCTAAATTAGGTGTTTTAAGCTGCGTACTACCTTGAAAGCCAAAATCACCAAAACCTGCGTCATCAGCAAAAATTAAAACAATATTAGGTTTTTCTGTTTGTGCTTTTGCCATTGCATTAGCACTAACGCAAAAGCCTAAACATACAGAAAGAAGAACAAGTAGCTTATTCATCACAGTTTCCTATTTAATATAATAGTTAAGCACATAGCTAAAAAATATTAATTACACCATAGCTAACATATTGGTTATATTAGACTATTACGGCTAGTTAATTTAATGGTTGAGTTGTAAATAATGCGTTTATAAATCACAATATCGCTACACTAAACAAAACATAACAATATTGCAAACATATGATGTATGATATTTTGAAATTAATTTTTCAATTTCTCACTATTACTTAAGCCTAATAACAGCGTCAGCTTAAAGGCAAAGCTCATTTATTGAGTACTTAGCTGCGGCCTGTTATTTAGTTTTAAGTATGCATTGGTGTGCTATTAAAGGTGGATTCTAAAATGATAAATATAAAAAACAGCCTTTTTGTTGTTCTTTTTTTATGCAGCTGTTTTTCAGCGATTGCAAACGAGGAATGCCAGTCTTGTCATCAACAACAAACCCATGATTGGAAACAGTCAGACCATGCAAACTCAATGGCTTTAGCCAATAAAGATACCGTGCTTGGTGATTTTAGTAATATAACCGCGACCCACTTTTCTCAAAAAGCCGTGTTTTATAAAGAAAAAGAGGCCTTTTTAATTGATTTGACCGAGCAAGGTACAAAAAAAACGTACACCGTAAGTTATGTATTTGGCTTTGACCCACTGCAACAGTATTTAATTGAAGTTGAAAAAGGCAAATACCAAGTATTTCCCTTTGCATGGGATAGTCGCGCTAAATCACTAGGCGGTCAGCGTTGGTATGCCAACTACGCTAACGAAGATGTAAAACCCAGCGACCGTCTCCATTGGCTGCAACCTCTGCAAAACTGGAACGGCATGTGCGCCGATTGCCATTCTGATAATTTAAAGCGTAATTTCAATAGTGAAAAGGAGCGCTTTGATACGCACTTTTCAAACATAAATGTGGGCTGTAAATCGTGCCACAGCGATATAACGGATGAACATAAAACTAAAAAAATAATAAAGACAGCTCAAACAAGCCCTACCAATATGTCGCAGTGGAAAATAATCGGTGATGACACCATTGCTACCTGGCAAGGTGAGCCGCGCGATAACAGCTTTATGCAAGGCTGTTATGCGTGTCATTCGCTTCGAAGCCCATTAACCGATGGCTTTAATAACAGCCAAGCGTTTTTGGATCAATTTAGCCCTTCATTTTTAGAACCAAATTTGTATCACGCCGATGGCCAAATTAAAGAAGAAGTGTATGTGTTTGGCTCTTTTACACAAAGTAAAATGTACAAAGCCGGAGTTAACTGTGTTGACTGCCACGATAAACACACCATGAAAGTTAAAACAAAAACAAATGGGCTGTGCTTACAGTGCCACAGTGCCAGCGAATACAACAAACCCGAGCATCATCGCCATAAAGAACAATCAACCGGTGCACAATGTGTTAGCTGCCACATGCCAACCAACAGATACATGGGCGTTGATGACAGGCGCGACCACAGCTTTAAAATTCCGCGCCCTGACATATCAATAAAATACGATACACCCAATGCGTGTGTGCAATGCCACGACGGTCAAACAAACGAATGGGCAGCAAGCACGCTTGAAAAATGGCATGGTAAAGCACCGCCATTAAGTGCAAGCGACCACAGTATGCTTGAACTGCGCTCATTAAAAGCGATATCGCAAAATGCACATATGCGCTTAATTAATGACTTTTCGTTAAATGAAATAGACCGCGCCAGTGCAATTGCCTATTTAGGTAATTCGGGCGCTGAGCTAAACGATGCCACAGTAAAAAGTTGGGTTAACTCGCCGCTTCCGCTTATTCGCTTAGCGATTGCTAAAGTGGGCTTTTTACTCCCCGAAGCAGAGCGCTTAAAAAGCTATAAGCAACTATTAACCGACAAATTAAAGTCGGTGCGTGTTGCTGCTGCGCAAAACCTAAGCCAAACAACAGCGCAGTTAAACGGGCTTAATCAATCAATTATAGAGCTTGCACACGCTAATACTGTCAATACATGGCGCGGTGAAGGTAACATAAATCAAAGTATGCTCGCGCTTAATAAACAAGACATAAACGGTGCTATAAAGTCGTTACAAAAAGGCATTAGCGTTGACCCTTACTTTGATGCAAGTTATGTAAATTTAGCCGATATTTATTATCGCCTTGGTCAAACAGCAAAAATGCAAAGCACATTAAATAGTGGTTTAAAAGCAGTACCTACCTCTGCGCCGCTACATTATGCAAACGGTATGGCGCTTATTAGAAGCGGTAACAAACCCGCTTCGGTTAACTCGTTTAAACACGCAATGACACTTGAGAGTAATAACGTGCAATACGCTTATTTGTATTTTTTAGCGCTAGATAGCATTGGCTCAACAGCGCAGGCCATGGGTGAGTTAAAGCTCAAAATGGGTGCTTATAATAATGCGCAGCAGCTCAAAAACTTAGGGATGAGCTTTGCTCAAAAGCTTAAAAATGCTGAGAATTACCACTTTTTTGCTCGTTTAAAATAATTTTTGAAAATTGAATTATTTTTCATTCTAAATTTGTAATTTAGATTAGAGATTAAAATTCAACCACTTAACTTAATAATCTTGTGTTACTTAAACGGTAATACAAGGTTATAAGCTCAATATTACAAGCAACATTTAATAAACAAGTAATCAACACATTGCACTTGCAAACATCATATGTTTAAATTGTTAGAATGAATCATTCGTGATTATTTACACTTCTTGATTGCTTATAGCTTTATCGCAATTAAGAGTCGCTGTTTAATTAGCCTGATTCTAAATAACAGATACTGCCGTTGCATTATCTGCACACACAGTAATTATGAAGAAACGGAGTGGTTAAAATGCTTAAACACAGTAAATTGCATACAGCAATATTACTTGCATGTTGTTCTTTATCAGCTTTCACACACACTGCATATGCACAAGAAGAAACAACCGCAAAGCAAGCTAAAAGCAATTCAGACGATTTTGAAGTTATTTTAGTGAGCGCACAAAAACGCGATCAAGCATTAAAAGAAGTTCCCTCTTCAATCGAAGTGCTAAGCGGTGATTTAATTCAAGAAATTGGTATAGATAATGGGTTTGATCTAGTCACCTACTTACCTGGTTTTGGCATTGATGACAGCAGTGAAATACGAACTACAACATTAAAAACACGTGGTATAGGCACTTTTACAAATTCAATTGGCTTACAGTCTTCAAACCTAGTCGTTATAGATGGCGAAGTATTACCTCGCCAATCAATGCTTAACTTACCTATTTCAGATGTACAGCGTGTAGAAGCAATGCGCGGCCCACAAGGGACTTTATTTGGCCAAAACACATCAACAGGCCTATTGCATTATGTAACTAAAAAGCCGCAACTAGATGACCGAGTTTCAGGCACGGTTAGAGCACAAGTTACTGAGTTTGATGGCACTGATTTTAGCGGCACCGTAAATGTACCCCTTAACGAAAACTGGGCAGCTCGATTTAACGCGCAATACAGTGATATTGATGGTTGGATAAAAAACACCATGCCTGGTGAAGAAGATTACACCATAGGCGCAAAAACAACGAAAGCTGGTCGCGGCCAACTTTTGTACGATAACGGCCAAGAACTAAACGTACTATTTCGCTTAGAATATTCAGAGACAGACACAAATTGTTGTTCTCTTACTCGTTTAGGTGGAATAAACCCAGATTTTGGCCCTCGTCCAATCGTTAATGTAAAAGATGATGGCACTATTGAAGGCACAACCTATAACCGTGTAAATCCTGAGTCTACTTTTGAAGAAGCCGGCGGCCCAGTTACATCGCGTAATGCAGAAGGTAACTTTGGTAGAACAGAAAATTTTGGCTTTTCAATATCGGCTGATTACTACCTAAATGATGAAATTACACTTAGCTATAATGGTAGCTACAGAGATTTTGATTTATATAACAGTTCAGCATTTTTCACTATTAATTTTCCTGTAGAGCGAACCGCTTTTGGTGGTAACGAATCAGTAGATGTGCTTCAACAAGAGTTTCGTATTTCGTCATTTAATAATGAAAAATTTGATTGGGTATTAGGTCTTTTTTACCATGATACCGACGGTCAGCGCTCTGAAATACGTGACGGCTGTATTGCAGGTAACCGTGGCTTTATTGAAGGCGGCAAATTAACAGGGTGTTATTCAAAGCAATCTACCGATGCTTTTTTAGCTAACTATGCAACTACTGGCGATGACGACCGCTCATTACTAACGCCTTCTCGCTTACTAAATAGTGGTGATTTTACAACTGGTTTTGAAAACGTCGCTATTTTTGGACAACTTGAATACCAAATAACTGAGCAATTAGATGCTACTTTTGGTTTTAGATTATTACACGAAAAAAGTGATGCAACCTTTGCTCGTACAGATTTGGCAACACCTTCTACAGGTGTTGGAATGGAAACATTCAATGAAGTATTAGAACTTGCTCAAACAGATCCATCGCTTATTTTACGCCAAGACGCGCCAACTAAATTTGATAACTCAGACACCGCCTTTATATACAAAGCGGTTGTAGGGTATGACTTTACTGATGATATTCGCGGTTATGTAAATTATTCTACCGGCTATAAAGGGGCATCTTACTTTGTAACAACAAATACCGACCCTGCCGATGCAGACAACTTCCCTACCGATCCTGAAAACTCTTCAAACTTTGAAGTAGGTCTGCGTTCAGCGTATTTTAATAACGATTTACTGTTTAACTTTACGTACTTTGATATGAGAGTTGACGATTATCAAGTACGTGCCAGCCGTGTAATAGATGAAGAAAATAACATTATTTTTGCAGGCTATGTAAACGCAGCACAAGCACGTTCAACCGGTATTGAAGCCGATGTGGTGGTTAAAATATCAGATAAATTAAAGTGGTCATTTAACTACGCTTATTTTGATGCACGCTACGAGGACTTTGCTGATACACCTATCAATTGTCCTGCTGGTGATGGTGGTTTACTTGCTTCTCGTTGTACAACTGATTCAACAGGCAATCAGAGCTTTGATCAAACGGGTTTATCTTTCCCTAATAATGCTGAGCAACAATTTTTAAGTACTATTTCATATAATACACAAATTGCTGATACAGGCTGGAATGCTAATACACGTGCAGTTTGGCGTTATAATGGCAGCCACACGCAATCAATTAACGAACTTGCCTTTGGCGAATCAGCTAACCCATCGTCAAGCATTTGGGATGGTTATTTAAGCGTAAGCAAAGATAACCTAAAGTTTAGTGTATTCATTAAAAACTTATTTGATAAGTCGTACACTACCCGCCAACGTATAAACTCTGAAGGGTTTGGGGAAGCATTCTACCCTCGAGATTGGAGTCGTTATGTGGGTGCAAGCGTTCAATATAGCTTTTAATAGATAACGAAAACTAAATACAAAAAAATAGCGCTTAATAAGCGCTATTTTTATATCTGCATTTAATTACTTACAGCGGCTCTTTTCTTCCAACTAACTCCCCGTTAGCGTCATTTATAACTGCATTGTTAATATCTACATGCTCATTATTACTCCAACGAACCGATACATTATTTATCTTTGTACACGTACCTAAACCAACGTGTAGCTTGCTGTTTTCGCTTTGTGAAAAGCCAGCACCTGTTGCGCCTACAACGCGTTTATAAGTTTGCCCACACGCTTTTATAGTCGCAGTAGCTCCCAATGCCGACACACCAGCGTTAGGTGAGTAACCAATATTAGTGACTAAAAAATTATGCTGCGCGTTTAAAGCTGTGTTGTTGGTAAATAAATGCCAACGGCCGCGCTCGTTTGAATAAATTAAGTCAAGGTCGCCGTCATTATCGTAATCAAAGGCCTGTGCGCTACCCCCTGTTGCTCCAAGCTCAGTTGAAATAACACCATGGTCTTGTAAAGTCTCAAAACCTTTACCTTGCTGATTTAAATACAGTAGCTGCTCGTTAGCTTTTGCCGGATTGCCATAACGTAATACAAATAAGTCACTCCAACCATCGTTGTTAAAATCCCCGGCTACAGCACTGGTTGTGGGTTCGCTAAGATTAATATTGAGTTTGGCTGTTGCATCAACAAATTTACCTTGCTGGTTTTCTAATAATACCGCTGGTAATGGCTCAAGCCCTTTTACTTTGGGTGAATTAGTCACTCTTTTAATAACACCCGCTGTAGGCGATTTAGTATCCCCCGCTACGCGCCAAGTATCGTTACCTAAGTAACCTATGTATAAACCTTTTTTATGTAGTTTTTTAGGCCAGCCAGCAGCTTGCTCTTTTGTTACCTGTACCGTACGTTCACTACCGCCATGCCCTTCGAGTGTTAAAGGCGCACTATTTTTGCCAATAAACACATTAAAATGGGGGTAAGCCATTTGGAGGTTTTCTATTTCAAAATTGCCTTCGATTTTAAAATCTTCAAATTTAAATGCTTCGTTACGAGTAAAAAAAGCAAAATTTTGAGATTGAGCGTCATAAAAAGTGTGTTGTTCAAATTGGTGTTTAGCGCGGGTTAAAAATAAATCAAAGTCACCGTCATTATCAAAGTCGATTTCGGTCATGCTGCTTACATGGCTAATATTGCGATTATTTCCTAGTACAGCCTTACTTTTATTTTTATAACCTAAATCAGATTTACTCTGCGCTGCAACAATGTCATCTCCACCGTAAAAAAATAAATCATCGTGCCCGTCATTATCAAAATCACTAACTAAGGCTTTATATCCAAGCCATTTTGCAGTAGGTAAGTAATCGACAAACTTAAATTGATTATGCCCTTCGTTTTTATATATATGATTAGCTCCCTTTTTTTGCTTTTTAAGTGGAAAAGCAGAGAGCATTAAATCTAAAGTGCCACTGTTATTACCATCAATTAATTTAACCGCACGTCCGCGTGTACGTTCAAAATCATCAAATGTTTCTCCACCTTCAACAGTACGGTCATGATTTATTTGAAACGATACAGGTAAACGCGGTTTTAGGCCTCCACCACCGCCTTGGGCTATTATTAAATCCATACGACCATCTAAGTCATAGTCAGCAACAGCCACGCCGTGTGTGTCGCCTTTAATAATTATCTGTGGTGCTGAAAAGGTATTGTTTTTGTTATTCCAAAAAATTTTTACTGCGTGGGTATGCTCAGTAATTAATACATCTTGATAGCCGTCTTTATCAAAGTCTGCAATCAACGCACTGTCCCATTTACGACGCGATAGTGGCTCAAAAGGTATGATATTGTGCGATTCGCTAAACATTAATTTATTACTGCTGTTGTCGCTTAGCGTTTCATTGCTTGCCCTTTGAGTGGTGTTACATCCATAAAGCAGAACACTTGTAGCGATCAGTGATAAACAAAATAACGTGTTTGCTGGCTTACTATTTTTTTTCATTTAACCCACTCCTTACTTAACTGACTGTAATGGTTTTTGTTGCCACACACGGATGTATTCAATTTCAAAGTCGACCACACCATCATCTTTTTTGCCCTCAGGGCTATTACGTTCAAGCTCTTCTTTACTTTTTGGTACGCCATGCCAAGGAAAAGTCTCCTGATCAAGCCATAAAAACAGTGGCTTAGTGGCTACGTAACCTTTATCAACCCCGCGATGCTCTTTTGCCCAGGCATCAGCTTGTTCTGCAGATACTTCGCTAAATAATTTACCGTCAACATAGTATTTAATTCCTTGGGCGCTCCAATCAATTCCATACACATGAAAGTCATCGGCTACTCTAAAACCTAAGTCTTTTCGTTCTGTGTAAGTGGGCTTGCCCATTACCTTTTTATTCCAATCGCGGATTGACCACCATAATTCACTGTCTATGTGATCTTTTTTAGGGTCGAGCGAATCGCCAAATAATTCAAAAAAATCAACTTCTAACTTTTCGCCCATCGACCAAAATGCACTGCTCACTTGCGCATCAGCGGCTTTGCTTTTAATTTCTATGTATCCGTACTGAAAAGACTTTCTGCCAATAAAGCATGCCGTTGTCAGGTTTTCGTATTTAAGTGCATCGCCAAACACGGGTTTATGTATTTTTTCTTCAAAAGGAAAGTCGGGTTCCCACCGTGTTTCTAGCTTTAGTTTGCCATTTTCTAGTCGGTAGTTATTACCCGAAAATTGCGAAGGTGCGCGGCCTTTCCATACTTTTTTATTTGGATTATCTGGATGCTTATAAATAGGTTTACCGTTTTCTATTTTACCCACAATGTACCAACGTTCTTCATCGATACTGCTGGCTTCAAATTCATCACTTACTTGAGTGTTTAAAACCCACTCGCCTTCATTTTGGGGATCCGTTAGTGGCAGTAGTAACTCATTAGCCGAAGCGCTCTTACTACCAAAAAACATCAACATACTAAGAGCAATTACACTTATTGCTGGCTTTTTAATGTGTAAAGTATTCATATAAAATTTTGCATCCTATAAATCAGATTTTAAAATTAATGTTAGGGAATATTTAGGGCATGTTGATCTTTGTGGATTGAAATTTGTTCAATCTAGGGGCGATTAAATCGCGGCGCGAGGTTTGTAACCTAGTGGGCTAAGTAAAAACCGAGCAACAAAGAGTTAATCGTCCCTAGAAAGACCCCAAAGGGCAGCGCATGTTTGGTCTTTATGCTGCGTTATCGCCTATTTATGGGGAATAACCACACTGCATAGACTCTGCCTTGCCTAAAAACCAAACAGTCTGCTGCAAATTCACCCACCAAAGATCAACACGCCCTAATTACGAGTTCAAAACAAAAATCCCATAGCTAAACTAACTATGGGATTAAAATTAAACGGCGCAGTTATTTGGTAATAAAATCGGTGGCGCTTTTAATACTGCCACCATTTTGATTAGTTCCATCAATGGCATTTTCGCGATAAATAGTCGATCGATTACGCGTAATATCACCTGCATTAAGTCCTAATAATGAATAATCAAGTGTAGCGTCAGCTTGTATAGCAGCATTAATTTTAATGTTGTATCGACCGCCAAACTTTCTATAACGCTTTCTTAGTGTGTTATTGCTACCTTCATCTAAATCTTGTCCAGATGCTTGAGCTGGGGCTTCAATATCACCATCAACAGTAAGTAAAGGGTTGTCGTAACGCTTAACTAAGTCATTCCCTACATCACTTTGAGAATATGAAGACACTACTGCAATTGGTGCTATGGGTTGACCTAACCAACGAGCGCCTGAACCATCGCGAGGCAATTTAAACAACTGAAAATTACCGTTAGAGCCATTTGATGCAGTATCACGAATACCCTCTCGCGGTAAAAAGTAACTACCAGCTTTAGTGATATCTGACTTAAAGTTTTTATTACTAACAATGTGCTTTACCGTGCCGCCTATTTTAGTGTCAGTAAAATATCCACGCGTAAAACCTATGTCGTCCGTATCAGCCCATACCGGCGCACTGCCTGAGTCAGCCCAAATAACAAAAGTGCTATTTTTACCTTCAGTTGTGCCTTTAATTTCTATGTTTTCGTTTATTTTTGTATGCGGTTTTAAAAATATGGCTGCAAACCCACCTGTATTACTAATATCTTCTAATATAATGTTTCTGTATGCACCGATACGTGGACCAGCTCGGTTTAAGCGATCTGTTACTAAACCACTGCCAGGCTCTATGCGCACTGTAATACCACGCTCACCGCTTATATTTTTAAAGTATAAATCTTCGCCACTAAAAGGTTGAATAACGGCATACCCTGTTGCTATTTTTTCTCCACTGATGTCAGCTAAATAACCTTTTTTAGGTATGCGAGCATAACTTGAGTTAAATACAACATTGCGATTTATATTAGTACCACCAGCGTCAGTTTTAACACCTGGTTGGCCATTATCATCTGCGACTAAAAATATATTGGGTGTTTGCGAGAAGTTATCTTTTTGATGTAGACGAGAAATAGAGAAATTTTCGGCATAACCAACTCTCACCATCCGTTTATCCTGAAAAATAGTATTAGTATTTACATCAATAATAAAACGGTCATTTCGGGTCGCATTTGTTTTTGCACCCGTTGTGGTTATTTCAATATTTTCTGCTTTTGCTCCATTGCCGCCACTTTTACCAAAATCAAACAAAATATTTTGATTCATTTTTAAAATAGTATCGGGTTCTATTTCAAGGCGAACATTAGAGGGCATAACAATGCGATTTAAAGTATAAGTACCTTTTTTAATAACTACTACACCACTAACCGCTGATGCAGCATTGAGTGCATTTATAATTTTATTAGTACATTGACCTGGAGTAGATGCACTATTGCTAGTACCACATTGTCCCGTATTAGTGATTGTCGCTTCTACGGTATTAGTAATAGTATTTGTAAAATACCCTGCTTTATTACCAATTGAGTCTGCGTAAGCTGAACTAATTGATGCACTTAGTAAAAGAGTGCAAAACGTAACTTTCTTCTTTTGTGTGTGTGTGAATTTCATAGGTAATCCTATTTAACGTGTGAGTTATGTGCCTCAATCGGCACATCGTTGCTAAAATAGCCATTACTGAATAAATAGTAATAACAGCAATAACTAATATTTGGTCAAGCTGTTATTCACTTATAATATCGGTACGTGTAACTGCGTAATCGTCAATCAAGATTGAATCACCCGTTGGCAGTCCATACACTTCCCAAAGGGTAAACACATCGGTAATTGAGCTCCATGTAGCTGGAATAGCCCAGTCCCGTTGATTAGTTGAATCCTCTACAAACTCGATGTATTGCCACTGCGTAGTAGCTGCGAGTGCTGCGCTAAATAAGCCGGCTTCTGAGTAACGACCTGTAAATCCATTTGCATCCTCAGGTATGCCGTCATAAACCCACGGTACAACCACATGGCGTAACGTAACGGGTTCAACAGGCACTTGATTTAACTTAACCCACACGGCATAACGGTATGTTTTACCAACAGACTCAGCACCACGCCCATAGTTGGCGCTATACCAGTTGCGTTGTTTATTCCAAACTTGCTGAGTTGCAAAAGAGTACGGTGTATTCGCTTCACCTTGAGTAGCAGTACCCGCTGTAATTTCAAGCGATCGACCATTACCCGACACAGAGGTTGCCGATACGCTATAAGTGGCATTGCCTTTATAAGGTGCGCCTTCACCATTGAGGTTAAAGTCGGTGTTAAAGCCTGCTTCGTGTTCAGACACACCCGGCTCACACATTTGGTTATTAACGGTATTAACCGTAATACTTTTTTGCGAAATAAGTGATAAAGGTGTACTTGCTGTATCGCCATCAATAAGCTCAACCGTTACCGTATTTGGGCTGTCTATTGTTGTAGGTGCTTTAACGGCAAGTACTTCTCCAAAGCCGCTTTTTGCGGTTAAGCTTTTCGTAAATGAAACTTCATCGTTAAGTGTCCAATCAAAAGTATATTCGCCGCTTAACTCTGCGTTTAGTAAAGCCGGCTGTACTTCTACACCACTGGCCACACAGATTGGAACGTCCTTGTTACCTGAAGAAGCGCCTAACTCGTTTTTATCGTCGTTTGTTATTGCAAGACTAAAAGCACCTGTCACTGTAAGTGTGGCGCTTGCTGAAGCTTCGGGGTTATCAACACTTGTGGCTGTAATAGTCGTTTCACCGGTATTTTTAGCGCTAATAAGGCCATTTTCATCAATGGTTGCAATATCTTCATCTGCAATTGAATAAATAAGTGCGGGGTTACACGCGTAACTTGGTATCGCTGATGCGAATACACTTGCTTGACCACCAGCAGGGATTTCAATCGGCGATACATTTACCTCAGTTACAACATCATCAATCGCATTGACAGTTAATTGTAATGTACGTGTAGGCAGTGCGCCGCCCGCAGCAATAGCTGCACCATTATTGATAGAATATGTAATGTTATAAATAACTTGGCTCGGAAAGTCTAAGTTACCATCAGCAATAGGGTTACCATCGCCATCTAAAGCGCCTCTTATATCGGTTTGGTCGCATTGTCTTAATGCCGCCGAAAACGCATCGGTATTTACAACTAATTTAGTGCTATCACTTGATTGCGTGAAAGGTGAAATTCGGTGTGATGCAATAGTATTAGCACTTGTTTGTGGGGTAGTGAAATTATTATTAACCACAAACTCTAACTCACTTACGTTTATGGTTGCACCTGACTCAGAGGCTGGTTTACCGTCGATTGTTACGCCTTGCAGTAAATCAATTTCTTGAACTCCGGACTCTTCATTTAATGTGCTCGTGATCACTGCGGTATCGATTACAAGTGCTAAGTCAGATTTAAACTGCGGATCGTAACCTTCATCCGTTCCGCCGCACCCTGTTAATACTGAAAATATAATACTGCTAATTGCTGTTTTTATTAGTAAGTTATGTTTCATCTTACTCTCCAAGATTTGTAAGGCAGCGCGCCTAACGTGGCCCGCTGCTAATAGTTTCTCAATTAAAAGGTACCGCGAAGACCAACACGGAACTGACGACCTGTTTTCCAAACTGATGCTGTACGCGAAGTAGTCACACTGCCATCTTCAATTGCATTACCTTCATCAAGCACAACCTCTTGCGAGTTAGCTTCAAACGCATTACGACTAAATGAACTGGTGTAATAAATTCGGTTAGTTTCATCAGTTAAGTTAAGTGCCTGAAAAGTTAAGCTAAAGTTTTTATTAATTTTATAACTTGAGCTAAAGTCCAAACGATGGGTTGCCTCTTGCCATGTAGCGCCGCCAACTAAACCTCGGTTAACTAATTGATCCCCGGTGTAGCGACTCGCTAAACGTAATTGAATCCCTTTTTGTTCCCAATACAGTGTTGTATTTAGAGAATGCTTTGGAGTGAAAGGTTGTGGTAGTGGTTTTAAAAATATATCGGTATTACCTACCTGCTGACGATCAGATTCTGAATCTTGGTAGGTATAGTTCATGTTTAAACCTAAGCCACCCCAATAACTTGGTAAAAAGTCATAGTTTTGGTTGTAACCTAGTTCAACACCTTTAATATCTGCGCCTTTACCATTGGTTACTGTGGTTACGTTTACAACGTCACATTCAATGCGCCATTGGTCAAAAAAGCCTGCAACTTGCCTAAGTGGCATACAATCTTCTTCGCCACCTGGTGCTCTATTCTCATCGTAATCAAGTAATAAATCGGCTGTTTGTAAATCGTATTCGGTCCTAACGTCTTTATAGTGATACGGAACAACCACCGTTTCTTCAAAGTCTTTCATATCTTTGTAAAAGAACGCTGCCGACAGCAAGCCTGAATCGCTAAAGTACCACTCATAAGACAAGTCGAGATTGGTTGATTTAAGCGGTTTTAAATTTGCATTACCTGCTGAGCCATTAGCAGAGTCCCATTGTTGCTCAAAAATTTGTGTACGTGGGTTTAATGAATCAAAACGAGGACGCGTCATGGTTCTACTAACAGCAAAACGTGCAATCATTTCTTCGTTAACTGCATAATTTAAGTTTAAGCTAGGTAAATAAGCGTCATGTCCGCCTTTTTTAGTTACCCAAGCAACGCGGTCTTGTACTTCACGTCCGCTACCTTGTGTTCCTGTAAATGAAGTTGTTCTGTCTAAAAATGGCCAAATTTGTCCGTTACTTGCAAAGTGTGCCCATGCATTAGCTGACGTGGGAACTAAATTTCCGTTGCTGTCGTAAATTAAAGAAGGTAATGCATTGTTAGCTATAATGTTGCCATTTTCATCTACAAACACTTGCTGATTTACACCCAGTCCGGTGTTGCCATCAGCCCCGGGAATTACAAACTGACCCGTTTGCGGATCAACAGGGAAAGTAGCTGGGTTTGAGCGGTTATACGCATGAGTGATTTGCCATGCCCAACAGTTTTGTAGCTCAGCATCGTTTGTAGGTGTGTAACGATGATCAGGCTGACCCGTGTCAGAGACCCCCATAACAGCTGCCGGGCAGGCATCTAAATTTGTATTTGCTAAACCACGCTCAACTAACAAATTATACGCATCAACCATTTGTGGAAAACGCGTATAGTTAATACCGCCTACGCCTGTTGCTGTTGTGTCATCTTTTACATACCTAAGGCCTAAGTTACCTGTTAGCTTGCCATCCATCAGCTCAAAGTTTGCTTTAAAATAAGCGGCTTTTGTTTCGGTTTCAATATTACGACTGCCTGTAATGGTTTCTCGTATACCTACTTCGCCTGCATCTTTACCTGAAACAATTTCAAGCGCTTTTTCGGCATCTAGTAACGGCCAGCCATTAAAAAACTGTGCAAAACGATCTGATTGAATATCTTCACCAAAATTATCGTAAGGATAGGCACTATCAGCCACTATATCGGCTAAGCGAATTGTACCAAGCCCACGTACTTCAAACGCTTGATCAGGGTCTTCTAAATCTATTAAATCACTGCCATTTGTGGTTGCTCTATTTTGAATAGAGACATCTTTTTTACGATTTGACCACTTAACTCCAAATTCAAGCGATCTAATAAAGTCGCCATCAAGCGCATAGTCAAAATCAACAAAAAGCGACTTGTTTGTATCCGCTAATTTGTTTTTACGAAGCACTAAACTACCTAAGTGATTGTGCTGCATGTCATATGGATTAAAACGGCTGTATACCGCATTAGATGTACCATCAAAGGCATCAAACTCCCCTGGAGTAACGCCAGTTGAGTAACTACATTCTCCATTGCTGCCACAGTCGTAGCCAACCATTTCGTGGCTACCATCGGGCATTGATTCAACTATTTGACGACCTGCCGTGCCCCATGTGGCTGTACTAATAGAGATGTAACGGTCTTTTTCATCATCGTCTGGTGTTTCATCTGTCGTTTTAGAAAAACCAGCTCTTACATTCATATTTAATGAATCGGTAACCTGATAATCAATATCGAGTGACGCTACATTAGTATCAATTTCTCTAAGTCCGTAGGAGCGAACAAAGTTACCACCTGTAGAGCGGCTACTTGATTGCTGCAAGGTATTGGTCGATAAATCAACCCCGTTTAGTGCTGTATTGTCATCACCGGCATAAATTAAAGGTGTTACAGGTCCCATGTTTAAACGTAGTCGTTGACTGTCGGTTAACACATCTTGCTCTGTATGAGTTACATCTAGCTGAATATCGAGTGACTCTGTTGGTTGGTATTGAAAACCTGTAGACACTGACAAGCGATCTCGTTGGTCATTATTTAATGTAAAATCAATAACCTCACGCGCTAAAACAAATAAATCACCTTCATGTAATATTTGCGTTTCAGGGTCGTAATTATTAAGTGAACTCAGTGGGTTTAATAATGCTTCTCCATTTTCACCAAAAAGCTTATTTCCATCAGCATCACGTTGATTGCCAAGTACCCTGATTGCTTTGCCTGTAACAGTGTCATGTGCTGTACGGCCAGTCGCATCATCTAAATCAACAATAGGAATTGCGCCGTTAGCCCAATCGGTATTGATACGATCTTGTCGTGTTTTTTGGGTATCTTTAGAGGCGGTTATAATAAAGCCAAAGGTGTCGTCGAAGTATTTATCAGAAAAGCTAAAATTAATGCGTGAGTCACTTTCATCAGAAAACTCGTTGTAGCGCCCTTCAACCGTAAAAGAACGACGTGGTTTGTTTAAATTTAGCGGTTTTACAGTTCTAAGCACAACACTTGCGCCGAGTGAGCCTTCATCGTTATCTGCAGAAGATGTTTTAATTACATCGATAGATGACAATATATCTGACGAAAAAGAGCTTAAATCAACACTGTTATCGTTAGTAGCACCCGCACTAGAGCCATCGGTACTTAGTCCACCGGTAAGTGCGACACCATTCATTGATATTTGATTTAAAGAAGGTCCGGCACCACGAATTGATATACGTGTTCCTTCACCGCCCTCTTCTTGAATACTCACCCCTGTTACTCTAGATAGTGCATCAGCGATGTTTTGATCTGTTGATTTACCTACATCTTCAGCATGAATTGAGTCACTTACGTTGTCGGAAAAGCGCTTTGCGTTTACCGCTTTTCGTAAGCTACTTTTGATCCCTTGGACTTCAATTATTTCGATATCTTTTTGTAGTTTTATTTTCTCTTTTTCTTCATCTTCTTGTGCAAAAGCAGATGATGAAATAAGCGAAGCAATAATAGCTGCAGAGACTGCTGATAACCTAAAGTTATGCTGCATTGTGTGCTCTCCTGTTTATCGGCATCGTTTTTCTCAATGCCAGTGTGTGATGATGTTGTCTATTTTTATTGTTAGTTAAGCGCCACAGATAAAATGAATGAACGTCCTGGTATCCTAATTTCGTTTCAGAGCTTTGCTTAACTTGCGATCAAGTTAAACATATGATGTTTATATTTACAAGTCGTTTACTTTGATTTTTACATTTTTGTTTCTTTTTCAAACGAAGTAATTTAAACCGCTGTTTTTAAACAATTTAAATTCATTAATATTTAAGTGAAAGTAACGTAGATATTTTTATGTTTTATACAAAACAAAAAATGAGACCCAAAAGCCCCATTAATAAATAAAAAATGTTGTTGAAAATGATCAAAATTGAGTTGTTCAGAAAGAAATTTACGAGGGTTTATAATATTAATTTATGCTCATTAGAGTATTTACAGCTATCAAAAGCTGCCAATCAGCAGTTTTGAAAGCGGTAAACCAAATGTATTACCCATAAACCTAAAGCTCATACATACACGGCAATACACACGATTTTAATTTAAGAACCTAATTTAAGCGCTTAACTTAAATTAAAACCTTATTTATTATGTAACTTAATTTCACTTACCGTATAAGGTTTGCCATGCCCAGTATTGATAATGCCTGGGCCTGTAAGCAAGTCAAAATTCGACATAAGCAAAGAGCCTTTATAATAAATAATATCGGCGGGTTGGTCTAATTCACCATTTTCTGAATTGTTATCGGGGTACGATGCAATAACGGTTACATTTTGGTTTGTATCAATTTTTATAACTTGATTAGTTAAAAAACCTGCAGCATATAAATTACCTTGAGGGTCTATAGTTAAGCCATCAGGTCCACTTCCTTTTGGAAGTGTTGCATAGGTACTTTGGCTAAGCAGGTTGTTGTTTGTATCAAACGTTAATTTATAAATTAAGTCGTCACCTAGGTTGGTTACAAACAAGTTACCCTGTGAGTCAAACACTAAGCCATCAAGTCCAAATTTACGTTGCTTATTAATTGTTTTAGCCAAAAACAATAAATGCGGATCATCTGTACTGTTAGTCACTAATATATTGGTATCTGTAGCTTTAAAACGATATATCCCGCTGAGAGTCTCGGTCTTATTTTTACTTGGCACACGCAGTTGAGTTACGTAAATATAGCCATTTTGATAGCGCACACCATTTGGCGAACTCATGCCTTTTGCTACTATTTGAGTATTGATGACTTTGTTATTTTTTAAGGTGAGTTTAAGTAATCTAGCTTTGCCAGCACCTTGGTTATCGGCTATAAATAACGAGCCATCGGGGGCATAGGCAAGGCCCATAGGACGGCCCTTCCCTTTATTATTTGGCCCCGACAACTGGGCTATTTTAGTAAACGTTTTATCATTATTAATATTAACCAGCACACCCGCTTGTAGCCCTTTATTGGCATAGTTAACACACGATAAAGTAAGCTCTCCTGAAGGAGAGACAGCAAAAGCGTCTGGGGTTGGGCAATAATCAGGGAGTGATGCAAATAAACTCGCACTCTCAAGCAGTGTATTAGACGTTTTAACAGACGCTAAAGATGCACTTTCTCCCCCTTTATTTATATTTTTATTATTGCTTTGAGCCGTGTGGGTACTGCAACCAAACACAGTAAATAAGCACACTAAACCCGCTAATTTATTTTTAAGATGAGTGATGTTATTTTTATTCATTATTGCTCTCTTTTACTCTTAATTTTTTGCGAAAAAAAAGCAAGGCTTGTTACCAAACCTTGCTTTTTACCTCTCATAGTTAACTTTGTCGTAATCAAACGTTGTAATTAAAAATTGATTACTTGATCTGTCCCAACCTTAGATTTACTGATTACTTCGCCATTGCTGTAACGCACACTTACGTTATCTATTTCGTTGCACTGGCCTAAACCAAAATGAACCACATTATCAAATGATTGTGTATAAGGTGCAGCATCAGGCGACACGCGCCTTGTAAGGGTTTTACCACAGCCTTTAAGTGTCGCTATAGCGCCAATTGGGCTTGCATTATGCTTAAGTGAATTACTTATACGCAGTAATGCATAGTGATTACTGTTATTGGCTTGATTACTAAATAAGTGCCACTGACCTCTGTCGTTATTCATAATAATATCGACCTGGCCGTCTAAGTTGTAATCAAATACATTTGCGCCTGAGCCAATGGTACCTAAGGTGTTTGTTATTAATCCCGAATGAGTCGCTTGGCTAAATGTGTTATCGCCATTATTTAAATACAATATTTGCGATGTAGGCGTTACCAAGTTGCCTTGTTTAACAACAAACAAATCTTGGTAGCCGTTGTTGTTAAAATCTCCCACACTTACGCCGGTCGTATTTAAATTTGTTTTAATGCCAGCTTTAGCACTCACATCTACAAATTTTCCACTTTCATTTTTAAGTAACAAATCTGATGGAGCTATTGGTTTTCTATTTACCGTATAATGTTTAACACCGGTTACAACACCCGTTGTAGGTGAAAAAGTATTACCCGCCATACGCCATTTATCATTGCCTATATAACCAACATACAAACCTTTATTAGGTTGGATATCGGCCCAGCCTAGGCCATTACTGCTAACAATATTGACGTTTTGACCACTGTGCCTTTCACCTTCAAATTTATATTTATAAGTGCCTTCGCCTACAAATACATCTTGGTTTGGATAAGGTGACTGGTAGTTAACTAAATTAAGCGTATCGCCAATAAGTAAGTCATCATATTTAAATGGTCCACGCTTGGTGTAAAAACCAAATGTGTGGCTTTTAGCATCAAAAAACGTATCGCCTGCTTGTAATGGGTTAGCACGACTTATATATAAATCAAAGTCACCATCATTATCAAAATCGATTTCGCTAACACCCGTCGCATCCATTATTTTATTAGGTAAAACATTGGCGGTTACGTCACTAAAGGTAAAGTCACCATTGCCTTTTAAAACACGTAAAGCACCGTCGCCGTAAATCACTAAATCGTCAATTTTATCGTTATTAAAGTCGGTAATAAGGACTTTTTGACCATCTCGATTAGTTTTTGGTAAATCAGCTGCGTGGGTTATATTGCCGCTACCATCGTTTTTATAAATAAAATTACTGGTTTGTTTACCGCTATTAGCCTGCGGGAATCCCATTAGTAATAAATCTAAATGACCGTTGTTATTGGCATCAAAAAACTTACTAGTGCGCCCACGCAACGTTGGCAGTTTGGGTGAAAACTCACCGCCTTCAACAATTTCTCTTTTGTTAAAGTGAAATAACTTAGCATTACGCGCGTTATCGCCAGAGCCACCACCACGTGAAAGCAAAATATCCATTTTGCCATCTTTGTCGTAATCGCCTACGCCAATACCGTGCATATCACCCACAATAAGGTCGCGCCCTTTGTCGTAAACGCCTTTATTGTTCCAATACAAACGAATGGTATAACCATGATCGGTAAGTAATAAATCTGGGTAACCGTCGTGGTCTAAATCGCTTATTAATGCGTTATCCCATTTACGGCGATTTTTGTTTTCTAATTTAATTGCTTGGTGCTGCTCAGTAAATAATGTTTTACCCGGTGTTAGCTGAGCACCCGCTAGGGCACTCGCTTGTTGACAACCTAGTAAGCTTGCGCCCATGCATAACAAAGAAACATGCCATACAATTGTTTTTACTTTCATAAAGTCTCCATGAATTTGATAAAACTTACTTAGTTGTTTTAAACGTTTTATCGAATCGTGGCATGGCATCTAATCGCCAGTTCGCACCTTCAGTCGTTTCGTGAAACCATTTTGGCTGTTGGTTATCCCAGCTCCATTTTTCCATTTCGCGAACCATGTCGGTTAACAGTGCTTTGTTAGATTTACTTACATCGTGTTTTTCAGAAATATCGTTTTCGATATTAAATAACTGCCATGGTTGCTGGTTAACTTTTAATGCTTTCCATTGGTTCATACGAATTGCAGCATCGCTGTAACCCTTACGATGGCGAAGTGCATAAATAGGCTCATCTTTATGTGGGTTTTCATTTTTAATAAATGCAGGCCACATATTTGTACCATCTAAATGTTGGTTTTCTTCAACTTTAGCGCCCGCTAAAGCTGCAAATGTTGGGTATAAGTCAAGTGCCGATACAGGATGCGAAAAACGCTTGCCCGCAGGTACATGTTTAGGCCAATGAAACAACATAGGAACTCTAAAACCGCCTTCTTGTGTACTGCCCTTACCTGCTTTAAGTGGGAAGTTATTAGCGCCTTTACTTAATTTGCCACCGTTATCGCTCATAAATACGATAAGCGTATTATCATACTGATTATTTTTTTTCAGGGTTTCTACTAGTTTACCCACGCCGCGGTCAACTGCGTAAACCATACCTGCATATGTTTTACGGTCTTTATTTTTTATATCAGGAAACATCGCCATATCTTCATCTTTAGCTTGCAATGGCACATGCGGTGCGTTGTAAGCTAAATATAAAAAGAATGGATTTTTTTTGTCCGCTGCTTTGCCTACAAAATTAACGGCTTCGCGCGAAAGTGCATCAGTAATGTACTGCGTTTCTTTTACTTCTTTGCCGTTGTGCTCAAGCGGAGTAATGTACTCAAAAATATTTTTTAAGCCTTGTGCCTTTTGCTTTTTATACTGAAGTTGATATTGGTCAGGAAAATAATTATGCCCACCGCCTAAAAATCCATAGTATTCATCAAAACCACGTTTATTTGGATGATACTGCGGCGCATCGCCCATATGCCATTTACCTAATGCACCGGTAAAATAGTTATTTTCGTTTAGTAATTTACTAATAAACTTAGCGTCAGTAGGCACGCCTACGTTTGAGCCGCGTGTCGGTAAATTAAATTGTGAGCCAATCTTATGAGGATAACGACCTGTCATTAATGCCGCTCGGCTTGGGCCACAAAACGGGTGCGCTACGTAAGCGTCTGAAAAGGAAGTACCCGATTTAGCAAGATCATCAATATTTGGGGTAATAATATCCTTAGAGCCATTAAAACCAACATCTGCATAACCTAGGTCATCTGCAACAATAAGAATAATATTGGGTTTTTGTTCACTTGCGTGTATGCCCGCAGAGCCAATTAATAAGGCAAGCGATGATAAAGCGCTCAATAATTTTGTGTGTGTTTTCATAGTGCCAATCTCAATTTTGATAATAAAAAATAGCAGGCCAATTAAGGCCCACCAAAGGGCATTACTCGGCTATAAAAAAGCTTTCATGTGGTGATTAAATTTAGTTAATGATGGGTCTTCAATACGCTTAAGCTCTCCTGCCATTTTATGCACTAAATCAGTAAGCTGTTTTTTGTATTTAGGATTATCTATTTGGTTTGTGATTTCGTACGGATCATTTTTTAAGTCGTATAATTCATCGCGGCTGTCGCCTGGATTCCATACAAATTTCATTTCAGGGGTACGTATAGCTCTAATACCAAACCATCCGCCGTTGTACCATTCGTAGGCATATAACGAAATATCATCTTTACCAGCATCGGCACTATCGCCTTGTTTCATCAATGGTAAAAGTGAACGCCCATCTTCGTCGCCATCAAGGGGTAGTGTCATCCACTGGCGAAGTGTTGGTGCTATGTCTAGCATAGACACTTGGCGGTTAATTATTTTAGGCTCAAGGCTAGGGTCACGAATAATAAGTGGCATACGCATTAATTCGTCGTAGGCATATGGGCCTTTGTCATAAAGGTTATGCTCGCCTAGCATACTACCTTGGTCGCCTACTAAAATAATGTGTAGGTCGTCGTATAAACCTTCTTCTTTGGCGGTGTTAATAAGCTCGCCAACTGCGTGATCAATCATGGCAATGGCACCATAGTAAAAACTATGCGCTTTGCGCCAATCGGTTTCAGTCATGTGGCTTACATCGTGCCAAGGCCACCAAATATCATCTTGTGCCATTGGTTTATGTTTACGTTCTATACCAAAGTTTTTAGGAAGTTTTATGTCTTTGTAGTCGTACATGCTGGCGTAAGGTTCTGGTACGCGGTACGGCGGATGAGGTTGCTCAAAACTAACAATACCAAAAAATGGTTTGTCTGATTTGGCCGCATTTTGCAGCATTAATTTGCCTTCGTTTACTTCTTTAGCTGTTACTGTATCTGCGTATGTACCCGGAAGTGTTTTGTAGTAATCGTGCTTTTCGCCGTTTTTATCGCGCTCACCTGCATTCATACGGGCAACATTTTTTTGTGTACCATAAGGCGTAAAAGGACGGCCATTACGCTCTTCATCTTTATCGTGCCCCCACATAAAGTTTGCACCGCGCAGTGCTGGGCCTTGTGCACCTAAGTGCCATTTACCTACATAACTTACGTCGTAACCTACGCTTGTTGCACGTTTAATTACGCTGCCTTCACTAAGTGATAACTCCGAAAGGCGAGAATGATAAAGCCCCACGTTATCGTCAAGCCCCGTTTTATGTCCCCAGCGTCCAGTAAACATAGCCGCGCGCGAAGGAGAGCATAAGCCAGTAGATGTCATCGCTTGATCAAAACGTGTACCTTCGTTTGCTAATGCGTCAATATTTGGCGTTGAAACTGGGCCATTACGATAAGAAAACGTATCAAAGCGCATATCATCAAACAGTAAAATCAGCACATTTGGCTTTTTGGCTTCAGAGTTTTTCAGCTCTGCATCTTTTGCATATAAATTGGGAGCAAATAATGTGCAGCACCCTAACAGCATCACCATTTTTATTTTAAATAAGTTCATGTGTGTGTCCTTTTAAACAACTAAAAATTGCTACGTCAGTGTTTTAGCAATCTGCCTGTACTTTATTATAAAAGCATAAAATTGATTTCAATAATATAAACATATGATGTTTATATTGGCAACAAGTAAATTTTAATTTGGCTAATATTTACACTTTATTAGAATGGGCTTTAGGGTTTTTATTGCTTTAACCACGTTCTCACGTAATCAATTTCCATTGATGTTGGAAAACCTTGTGCAGACTGATTATCTGAAGGATAAAATTGATTACATTTCCATTGTGTATGCGGTGCGCGTAAGCCCTGCGATAATGTTAAGTTCATATCGCGGTGCCAGTACAAATTCTTTTTATAGCCAACCTGAACGTTATCTACATACCATGTAATGTCGTCTTTGGTTATATTAACCCCATAAGTATGAAAGTCTTCACTGGGATCAAATGGTAAGTGATAGCCATTATGGTTTGTTTCTGGCGAGCTACCAGGTCGCATCCACTTGGGTGCGCCATCTTTTATAACAATATTATGTAGGTCGTGGTCCGACTCCTGAAGCGTCTGTTTTTGAGTTAACTCAACTACATCTATTTCACTATATTGCACATCGCCTTCATTCGTTAAAGTACGATCTATTTTGCTGTACATCCAAAATGCAGGTGATACTCCCGGAAATTTATCCGCACCCTTTATACGTGCCTCATAATATCCGTAACTCCCTGTTGCCCTAGACTTAGCAACTCCCGAAGTGTAAAACAATCTATAATTAGGCACTTTTGTTTTATTACAGCCATCCCAAAACGTTCTTAAATGCGTTTCTCGTTTAGTGGTTAGTTTTAATATGCCTTCAGAAACACTGGCATTTTCATCTTTCCAAGACCAAACACCGTAGTTTTCTGTTTGAAAATTCCATTTTTCAGCATCTTTAATATCAAACTCATCTGAGCGTTCAGTTTGTAAAACCCAATTTTCGCCTGGTTGCGCAATATGAGGCATCGGCTGAGCATTAACCCCTGCACTACCAAGGATTAAGCTCAACGATATTGCTATTAGTTTAACCTTATTATTTGTTTTCATTTACTATCCACAACTTAATGTATCGTGTTAATTGAAAAGCGAGCACATAGGTATGTACCCGCTAAAAAACTATTTATTGAGCTGTAACTTCAACAAGCAAGACACCCTCAGAAGGAATATCAAAGCTGGTATTCATTTTATTGCTCGTCATTAAGTTTTTAACATGAATAGATTTACCATTTTTAAGCGACAGATCAACGGTTGCTGTTGTGTGGCCTAAATTTAAAATATTAACCAGGTAACTACCATTGTCTTGCTTAACAGTACGCCATGTTGTGGTTTTAAATGACTCACCATTATCTACTTTTACAACAACATCAGGCGTACTACCCGAAACCTCTGCAAGTGCAGTTTGTTTAATAGCTTCAACATCGGCCCCTTTTGGCATAACAATAAGCTTACCTTTACTGGCAACTAACTTAGCCTTACGCGGATGCCCGTACTCGTCTAAAGACAAGCTTTGCGCTGAGTCTAAAATAACGGTACCACCTTTGTTTAAATACCCTTGAAGCGCTTTAAATTCTTCATCTGTAACAAAGTTATTGCGATAAACCAGTATTGCATCCCAATTGTTATTGTCTTGCTTTTCGATTACATCTTTAGTTGCAAAACCAAGCGGGAAACCTTCAAAAAATAAATTTTCGTAAAGTGTGTAGCCCTTTGTCATATAGTCGTTTGTATTAATTGCTGTTGTTTCAGAGTAAAACAAACGAAGTGGGCGACGCTGCTCTCTAAGCTCAACAATTTCCTCAGAAAAACTATTAAGATCAAACATTACTTGGGTAACTTCGTTAGTTACATGTGGCTGCATATTGTTAGAACCCGCAAATGCACCGCCAAGACCTGGGTCAAAAAAGTCCAGATCGCCTTCTAAACGATCCTCTGGTGAACCATCTGGATCACGCGCCCAAAACCAGCCCATATTGGCATCCATACCAAGTAAAGTTGCAAGCCAATAAACACTACGTACATAGCTTGTACGTGTGTCTAAATCTCGCCACTGACCTGATGATAAAAAATGAGACTCTGAATTTACATTAATTTTATTCGGCGCAACTGATTCCATAAAGTCATGAAACATAGTAACTATGCCCCAGTTATATGCGTACTTTTCAATCCACTTAGATGACTTACCTGGGCGAATATTTTCGCTACCAAACGACTTAGCATCGTGCCCTACCATGGTTGTTAACTCAGCTAATGCTTCGGTATCAATACCGCCAGAGCGTGAATCGTCCATAAACATGCGCGGCATAATTTTTATATGGGTATCAGCGTCTTCATTTACAGAATGCAGTTCGTTTTGAACGTAAGTAAACCAGTCAGTGCTTCTGTCCATATTATAACGCGTCCAGTCGTACCACTTAGGCTCGCCTTTAATCGCAGGATCAATCGGTATCTCAATAGCTACATCTGCAAACTGGCTAAAATGCGTTCCCCAGTTTTCATTTAGCTCGTTAATATCACCTTGGTATTTTTTATCTAACCAACTTCTAAACTTATTTAGTGTGTATGAAGAGATGCTGGTCATTTCTTCATATTTTTGTGTCCAGTGGCCTTTTTCGGCGTACCAATGCGGCTCGTTAGCTAATACAAACCCAACTTCAGTAACTTTTTTGCCTTTAGTAAGCTCACCCGTTTTACGAATTATTTTACCCCAAAGATCTCGCGCTAATGGGTTATCAATATCGAATCCTGTAAATAACGAACGGCCTTTTCTAACTTCTGGCTCTTGCTCTTCAACCCACTTTGGAATACCCATTAACCAGTAAACTAAAAAACCAATGTTGGTATCAGGGATACGCGTCAGCTCTTTCATTAACTCTTCGTCAAAAGTGCCATCTTCACGCACTAAAAATGAATTAATGGCACGGTCGTGATCTACCGGGTATAAATCTTCACCGCCATGATAGAGCGCGCCTAAATGATCGTTATAAATATCTTTATTTGTAAGTGGCTGACCAACACTCTTTGAAAAGTAATCATACAAAAAGATAGGCTTGCCATTACTCACAAACATATTATCTTCTGCTTTTGTATTTTGCCAATCAACCTTGTTCACTGGGCGACGTTTAATATCACCTGCGAGCTCTTTACCAAGCTCTTCAATGCCTTTCTCTAAAATTTGAATTACTTTTTCGCGCTCAAAGTTTGGTAACTCTTTTGCTAGCTTTTCTTTATCAGCGGCATAATGGCGCTCGTACCCAAATAATTTGACGACTGCGTCATAATTATTTTCATCCCAATTGGCAAACTTTAAAAATTGTTCTGAAAACCAAATAATACTCTGTTCACGTGTTACATCAATCTGCTTACTTTGCGCTTGTTGCATCATTTTTTTGAGTTTTGCCATTTTTAGAATCGCAACTTGTTCGTAGTTATCTTGCGTTGCGCTTTGTGTTTCATTGTTATCAACTTTAACTACGCTTTCTTGTTGTGAGCATGCTGTTGTAAGCAAAAACAAGGGGGCTAGTGTGAAGCCTAAAAGATGTTGTCTCATATTTTTCTCCCGTTGAGGTCGTTATCTGTTAACAGGTTTTTACACTGTTGTTATTATGTGCAACAGATAATATACATCATATGTTTGCATTTGTAAGCTGTTTGAATGTTTTTGTAATTAAATTTAGATCAACCTTACATATTGAAGACTTAGGAGTAGTGTAACTTGAATGTTTTACCTCTACTTGAGTCGCTTACTAACAAAGCAGCTAGAGTATTAAAACACTTGACTACTAAATCAATTTAGGCTGATGCTAAAAAAGTAACTCTCGAAACGACACCTGATTAAAACATATGTGTATTTTAGCTAGGAGTAATAAGAATGGATAAATCACTGAGTAATGAAAATGCTCAATTAAGGCAAGGTTATCGCTCTGTTTAGAAATATTTTAAAAAAATTAAATAACTGAATAAACATTAGCAGCCAAATCTAAAACTTATAAAACTGAAATAGACAAGTTCTTAGTAAATAACTCTCTTTTTACAAAAGCTGACGTTGCCAATCTTCTCGAAATTAAAAGTGCGGACAGACTTGTTGTTGATCAACTGATATTTTTTGTCACTAACATTTATCCTAACGCTGAGGTAGCCTACCCTCGATTTCAACTTAACTTTATTGATAAAAATTAAGTCAATAAATCTTGAGCTATCAAAGTAGGTAAATCACTCTATGAAAACAGGGATCTCCCTTTTTGGTTTAAAAGTTATAATCACACTTTAGAATGTAGTGATATTGAGGCAATGAACAAGCCTGATATTTATCAAGATATTCTATCTGGTGTATAGACTGATATAGCAACGAACTTATTTTGATCCAATTATTTTTTATACGTGATTATCTCTTCTATTTTGCAGTCGAAGTAAGCACATAATGCATCCAAAGTACGCGTAGTTGTTGAGTAATTATTGTTATTAGCCATTTTTGACATCGCGGCTTTATTTACTCCTGCGGCATTTGCAACTTCATCTAACGTAATTTTACGTCCCTCTTTCAATGACTTAGCTGCGATTAATTCCTTTAAGTTATAAACAATCATTTTAATACAACCAATTATTTAAAAAGTTTCTTTACAGGATACTTTCCGTATAATTTAATCACTTTAGTTTCTTGTGAGGATACTTTTATGATTAAAAATGAATTTACTTTGCTTTCTGCTAAAGAACTTTCAAGCTTTATTAAGTTCAGTCCAGATTACATTAACCGTAAGTTGAAAGACAATGTTTTTTTTGAGGGTGAGCATTACATTAGACCTTTTGGATCAAGAAAAATACTTTACCTTTTAGAAAGTGTAATGGAAGAAATGTACAACACCACGTATAAAGCTGAGCGCGAATTTGTCATTCCTCTCGCAAGTGGAGGTGTATGTTATGGCTAGTGTAAGAAGCCGAAACGATAAGTTGTTTTTTGATTTTTATTATCAAAATATACGATGTCGTGAGCAGACCTTACTCAAGGATACAAAAGCTAATCGTATCAAACTTGAGAAAGTTCTAGAAAATATTGAAATTCAAATTATGCTCGATCGTTTTGTTTACCGAGATATGTTTCCGAATAGTAACCGCTGCAAGGCTTTTAAACTGTTTGATGACCAGATAGAAGCTATAAAAGCTAATGAAACGAATAAAGCTGATGTTATTTTACAGAATGTACCTAACTTCGAGGCATTTGCTTATGAGTGGCTAGAAGAAAGTAAAATTCATTGGAAAATTAGTCATTTTAAAAATGTGTCTATGATCTTTGAGCGTTATTTAATTCCTGAATTTGGCAAGTTTAATCTTGATGAAATAAGCCGTGCTCATATTATTAAATATCGCGCGGGCATATTAGAGCCTAAGCGTAGTAGTAAAAAACAATTGAGTAATGATTGGATCAATCATGTTATGACACCTCTTAGAGGCATACTTAAAGAAGCGTCATTACGTTATGATTTTCAAACTCCTTTTAACAATATAAAACCACTAAAAGTAGTTAAAACCAAGATAGAACCTTTTTCACTCAAGGAAGTTCAGCAATTTCTTAAGTATGTAAGAAGTGATTTTCGTAATTATTATACCGTTCGCTTTTTTACTGCGATACGAACAGCAGAGATTGATGGCCTCAAGTGGGAATACGTTAACTTTGATCGAAATGAAATTACTATTCATGAAACCTTAGTTGATGGCAATGTTGAGACACCTAAAACAGCCACATCATATAGAAATATCCAGCTATCTAGAGTTGTTGTTGATGCATTAAAAACACAATTCAAAATAACTGGTAAGAACACTTATGTTTTTTGTAATAAAAAAGGTAACCCTCTTGACCATCGAAATATAACTAAAAGGGTGTGGTATCCAACGCTAGAAGAGCTCTCTTTAAAGAGGAGACGCCCTTATCAAACAAGACATACATGCGCAACCTTATGGCTTTCTGCTGGTGAAAACCCTGAATGGATAGCTAAACAAATGGGTCACAGCACCACTAAAATGCTATTTGAAGTTTACAGCCGTTATGTTCCAAACAATACTCGACAAGATGGTAGTGCTTTTGACCGCCTACTTCTAAATGCCAACATTGAAGAAGAGGCTACTTATGAATAACTATATCTATGGTTGGTTAAAAAATTTACATATTAATGGTACTTTGCCAACAGCCAATTGTGAGCTATTGATAAGTAAGCAAATAATTTACGCTATTACATCTGCTGATATTGCTAGAAAATGCCAAATAGTGTCTGGCTTAGCTCAATTTCAGTTAACTCACGATATAATGGGTAATCATGTTGTTTGTGATATAGAGCCTATACTTTCTCAATGTAACGAACAGCAGTACCTTAATTTAACTTCGATGATAAATAATACAAATGAGCATTTAATAGCACGATTTTTTAAGCTACTTAGCTTCGTCACATGCAGTGAGTTGCAGCCTTTTATTGATTTTATTTTAACTAAACAAAGCATTTTACAAAAATTCATACAAGCACCGGCTAGCCTAAACCACCATCATTCTTATACTCATGGATTATTTGAGCACAGTATAGAGGTAGCTGAAATTGCATTTAATAATGCTAAACACTTAAATCATTCCAGTATTGAATGCCAAGCTGCATTAGTAGCTGGCTTATTTCACGATATTGGTAAAATATTTGTCATGCTACATCAAGCCAACGATCGCTACATACCAGGACCACACGAAGGTTATAACTTTGCTATCTTAGCTGAACCTTTAGCGAAGCTAGGCAGTCGTAATAGGCAATTGCTGGAGTTATTAAGCAGTTTATTAGCAGCCAAGCCATCTGGCTATCAAGCGAGATATGCAATTGAGCATATTGTGCAACAAGCTGACCGATGCTCTTCTGAATCAGCTTTTATACATGCTAAATTTCAAAAACTTCCTGATTATTACCATTTTTGTAAAGTTGGCGATAAAGTTCTTAAAAGAATGAGTTAACGTTTTAAAATACCTAAACTTAATTTGAAGCTATTAAGGGGCTTCGCCGGCCCTATAACTTATAATAAGCAGCAAATGAAGAAAGCTCATTAAGCTATGGTGGCGCCTCGACTTTTTATATGTACCTTTACTACCCTTTACTGTAATTAATAATCCAACTTCTAAAAAGCCATTGCCATTATGTTTACCTAGAAACCTGCCCTCCTCAATTGAGGCGCTTTCGATGTGACTATCGCTTAATCCAAATGACGAAACTAATTCTTCCCAGTAAGACCTCGCTTGAATAACATTTTGATTTTGTAAATCTACTTGATGAAAACGAAATTTGAAGTGGCTCGACTTTAATTTAAATTTTATACATAAATTTAAAAAGTTGCGTATTACTTGCTCATCAGGACAACGAAGAGCGAAATTCTTCCCTGCAGCACCATATTTCAATATTTGTAGGGCATCAAATGCTTCACTAAGCGTTACATTTTTCTGACTTAATAAAGTATCAAATTTCTGACATAAATAATAAAATGCTTTTTGTGAAGAAACTCTTTTTAAGTCATCTTTAGTATTATCTAAACTTGGGAAGTTAGGAATTAAGGGCAGCTTTTTACCTTTCCTGGGATATTCCCTGCTTACACTCAGAGCATTATCATGTAATTTTTGAACTTGCTCCACAGGGAGTGAGTAACTCGATGCTGTATCGTGTATTGAGTTTAGTTCTAGCGATTTAAGAGCATTTGCATAATCTAACATTCTTATTTGCCCATCAACTTCAAACTTTTGTTTAAAACCTTTAAACGATGGTGTGATTAAATCACTAACCTTACCTGCATATTGGATCGAATAGTCTTGCTCTTGTTTTTTACTATAAAATTCAATTCTTTCAATTAAACTTTCACCTGGCATAAACTCCTTAAAATTAGATCTCCCTATACATTCAGATAAAAAATACTTAGATACTGTATATGTCTGATTCATTTGAGCGCAATGCTGTATGTCCTTTAAGTGTAAATAGCTATTTAGTGTCGACACTGTGACTTTATGACCAAGTAAATGAGACAAAAAAAACATTTTTGAGCGAGTATTGTCTTTAACTTTTAATCTTTTGTTAAAGTGAGTAATAAAACTTTGATCAAATAAGCCATTTTCAAATATAGATAAATACTGCCTTCCCGTTAATACCAAGTTTGAATTTAATCTGTACCAAGTCCAATTAGCAAAGCTATGTCTTAGGTGATGAATTCTTAGAGTATGATCCTTAGTATAGTAATGCAGTAATTGCGTTAATAGCTCGTATGCTTTATTTACGCTAACAGAGCAGTTAAATAACAATGAATTTGATGGCTTATTTTCAGTGTTTTTTTGAACGTCATAAAAGCTTCTTAACTTGGCTAAATGCTCTTTTGGCCATAACGCATCTAGGGGTAGTTCTCTTCTAGCTGAAGGTGTTTTTAAACCCCTTATTTTATTTGGTCTGATTGATAGTAGAACCCAATCATATTCACCTTTATTTGGCTTTATAGGTGAAACCTGAATATCACCAAAGTACAGCTTAGCGGCTTCATTACGGCGCAAGCCACTATAAAAACAAAAACACATTAATAAATATGCATATAACTCAACCGGACTGTTATTGAGGCTGTCACTTAAATATTCAAGAATTGCGCTTACATGACTAGCTGAAACTAAATTAGCATCAACTTTACTTTGGACAGGAGCTATATCAAGATCGTCAATACACAAGTCTTTGACAATTTCAGACTCTATTAAAAACACAGAGAAATAATATAAATACTTTTTACGTTGGGCAGAATTAAAATATTCACTCGTATCATTTAACTTTATTGCCCAATCTGACGCTGATATTACTGCTAGATCAGTTCGAGTAAAAACATTTAAAAAAGGTTCACTGATACTTTTCACATAATCAATTACTGTGTCTACTTTTAACTTCTTTTTAGTTACCCCTCCCTCTTTCAAAAGATAATAAAGCCAACCACACAAAATATTGAAATAAACACTATTTTTATCATTTTTCAATTCTTGTTCAACAAATTTAATGCACTGTGCCCTTGAAGCTCTTTGGCCATTCAGTTCCCTCAAGTTTTTATAGGTATACTCTAACTTGGCTTTTATTAATTTAGGCTCAATATAATCAAAGCTGTCACTATCAAATGACAATAGCTTATTAAGCTCATTAAATTTCTTAGGTTGTTTTGCTATTTCGTCTGCAACTAATGCCTTATTACTTATTAACCTTAAAAAAGCTGTTTGAGGTAGCTCGGTACAGGTACTAGACCGTAAATACATCTGATAGTCGATAGGGCTGAGGTTGATTATAGTATCTATTTTTCTAAGTGTTCGTAATTTTAAAAGTGACAAGCTTTGCCAGTTTTTACCACTAGCTTCTGTTAAAAACGTTATTATAAATTCACTTAATCTATTTTTATTTACTCGTATTTTCTCAGACGGCTTAATGAAGTTTTTATGATGTAATAATAAAAGGACAACAGCATCACATAGTACGTATCGTCGTTCCTCTTTTTCGCTTTTCCCATACCAAAATACTTGACCACCTAAATACATTAAAGCATCCGGGGCATTTATGATTGTAATAAGCTCGTCAAACTGAACACCTGTTGTCATATATAAAAATAAAACTAACCGACCATAACTAGCTTCTTTTGATAAATTAGCAGTTGGTGTTTGTAGCTCTTTACTTAATATTGACTTAATTTGTAGTGCTATCGGTAGTTTTATTAATTCTACTGGTGATAACATAGGTTTATCGCGCTTTAGTACGACGATTTGAGGGACTTTTGAAGATTCAATACCATGATGCTTTAATCCATAATTTAATATAGCATCAATAAGCATGAGCTGAAGGTGTTTAATCGTTAAGTCTTCTTTTAACCGTGACTTTAAAATGTTCATTTCACTAGAAAGAACATTCTCATCGGATTTTTTAAAATACCTAAGCATTAGCATGCATAGCTTTTTATATTCGTTTAAAAAATCATCATCGCTAAATCTAATTCCAAAATCATTATCAGAGCCGTTTCTATAAGCATTTACAATCTGTTGAAAACATTGATGGAACTTACCTTGCTTCTTCAGTTCATTTAAATAAGATCGGACTTTAGAGTTTGCCACCCTACCCCCTTAAATAACTTATCTAGGATAGGTAATAATTCATTTACAGAATCTATGTAATTTAGTGTCGAATAATCAGCTAAAGGAACCTCACCAGACTGCCAATGGCCCATTTGAAAGTTTATTAGCTCTGAATTGACGTTGTTATAAAGCAAATTACTTTTAAGCCAATGCCTTCCTGCATTTGCAGGTATTTTATGTTCCTTAGGTAACCTGAGAACTAACTCTGTAGGAGAAATACCTTTAGTAACAATTCCTGCTCTTTGTCTTTGAAATATGAATAAAGGTCCATGATTTATACGTGAATTTCTAATTAGCTTAAACCACTGACAAGATTCTTTGTAATCGAGATTTAAGCTTTTAGAGGCGGCATTTAAAAAGTCATCTATTGACTGGCATAACTTGGGCTTTAATACTCTTATTAACCCTCTCAAACAACTAAGGTGCTCTTGATAAGCTGTGATTTGCGCATTTAAAATAGACGGTAAACAAACTAATCTAGAATGCGTAAAATCACTATCATCTTTATCACTTATCCCCATGAGGTTTAGCGTTGGAAAATACAGGGAAAAAGTTGGTAACGGGTTCCAAACAGCCCGATAACCCGTTCCAAACATTAACATCCATGCCGTATAGACTGTAAACGCGTTATGGTATTTTAAGATTGCATCAAGTTTTTTTAAAGAGTTTAACTTAGTGTTTTTAACTTCTAATGCCAAAGCTGCTATGAGGCTCTTAACTGTCATATTCTCTGGTGTAAATTTAGAACCAAGCATACGATTACGCTTATCAAAACACACTAATTCAAAAAGTTTTATAGGGGATTTTTCTTTACAATAATCATAGTAATCAGACTCAACTTCTTGCCAAAACTCAAATAGCCTTTCACACCGCGTAACATCATCAATATTGCTATAGCTTCGAGATACTCGAGTAGAGTACATTTTTACATCGTAACTAAAGTCTATATAAATAGGGTCTATCACACCTGTTGCATTAATATAATTCCCAATAAAATTACTAATGCTATTGATACTTAGTCTTCCGCTATAAGCTCTATCTGATAACTTTTTTAATTTTTTGGCTAAACTGCTTTCAAGTGCTGCAAAATTGTCTACGTTAATAAGTAAGCCTTCTTTTCTGCCCTTCAAGTATTTAATTATTAAATCTGTCAAAAATGTAGGACAGGCAGTAAATACACCATTCGCTGTTTTAATAAGACCAACTTTTTTAATCGTTGGTTTAGCGGTTTGAGTTATAGGGAAATACCACCAGCCTCGACCATTTTCATCTAGAAACAAACCTCGTGTTTTGTCATCTATTTTATTAAATATCTGTAAGCTTTCTATCTCATGTAACGTCTTACCCAATAAAAACATCAGCCATCCCAATATCGCAAGCTCAATATTTTTATCGGAACGGCCATACTTATTTAATGTATCAAATAATAAGCCCAGTTCTGGCGCCTTTAATAATCGCGTATCTTGGTAAGCAATATTATGAGCTCGGTGCACATTGCGAGTTATATCTATTTGTTTTTTCTTCTTAGAGGCGGGACTAAAAATCATTTCAATGCTTTGATGATCGGTTTTATCTCTTTCAGTATTGCTTTCATTGTTATCAATTACAAAAGGCATCTGAACCTCAGAATCTTCAGGGTTAAGTCCCTCTGTATCTGATAAAAAGTTTAAAGATGGTATTAAAACTGACAAATTATCAACAGCCCCAGTAATAGGTAAAGTATTAGGTTTTTTATACCATTTAGCGATGGAGCCTCTGTAACGGCCTCCTCGTTTATACAGCCGAGCTGGTTGCCAGTCATTCTTATAAAAATGAATTAAAGTATTTAAATAACCTCTATCCGTTACATTATTAGTATATATATCATTATTAATAATTGACTCTAACTTACTCGCGATTGACGAAGCTGAATCAAGGTAGTTTGTTAATATTTTATCTTTATAAGGTACGAAGGCTATATTGGACTTTTTCATTAATAAGCGAAACTTATTACAAACCTCAGCTTCTCTTGTTGATGAGCTTGTAGCTAATTCAGGATCGATGAGTGTATGTATTTTTTTAAAATAATTACCAATAAAATTAGCAAGAAGATTTAATGATTTTGAATCTTGCTTATACTCATATGATTTAATAAGTAATACATAGAATGGTATCTCATTGCACCAACCATTTTTATATGTGCTGCGATTAAAACTCTCTCTTGAGCTTGCATCTAGCTCAACTCCATACTCATTAAAGGCATAATAAATATACTCAGGAAGACATAGTTCACTTTTAGTAAATTCCCATAGCTTCCATGACGCATCATTCATCCTTTTTAATAATAAAAAAACTTGTGATAAACCACTCAAATCTTCAGGAGCACTTATGCGAGAAGTAAAATCATCAAAGTCAGATTTTATATCCTCGATACTGATTTCCAAGTTTACCCCTTTGCAATACAACTCAATATGCTCAAGAAGCTTAACTTTTAGCATACCCGTCATAATTTAATCACTTTTGTACTAATTTTAAGCCATTTACATAATTCTGTTTTTGTTTTAATAGCTGGAAATAAGGTACGCCATTCTGTTGAATCAATTACTGGTTGTTCACCTTTGAATAAGCCAATAAGTAACTCTGAGATTAAAGGGCCGGATGCATTAAAGTACTGCTTAAAAAGTAGTCGAACAATATCATTAAGAAAAATTAAACGTCTAAGATCGGGTGTCGGACGATTAGGAAGGATCAAACATGGGACAAGTTGATTTGACTGATATTGAAGTCGACAAACTTTATGAAATGTAAATAAGCCAGAGACTAGTTTTAACTTTTCGTTATCAGTTTTATATCCAATTATCGGGGCTTGATAAGCATCAAGTTTCCAAGTAGTAATTGTATCAAAGCTGTCGTTTGAACTTGGTTTTAAAAACGAAAATAAATTTATATTACTGATTAAATTATCTATGGTTTTTTCAAGGGTAATATTTTCTGCGACAATATACTCAAATGTAGACCTGTCTAATAATTCATCGATCTTTTTTAATTTGCCTTCAACATTCTCATCAATCATATTCAGCACCAGAACAATAAGTAGTCATTTTTGACATTTTCATAATGTGCCTAAATAGTGCCCAGATCAAGCTTTAAATGTTCGTAAAACACTCAAAAACAGATTTTAATATTAACTAAATTTTATCTAAGTTATTGTAATAATATGCAATTAATTATATTTACTGGAGATTATTATTTATAGAAGTAGTTAAAATAACGTCTTGACATGGTAGGGGTCGGTGGTTCGAATCCACTCAGTCGTACCAATTCAAAGTAATAAAAATCCAAAGAAAAAGCACTACCTACTCTTGATCACCCGGTCCAAGGGTCAGTGGTTCGAATCCACTCAGTCGTACCAATTCAAAGTAATAAAAATCCAAAGAAAAAGCACTACCTACTCTTGATCACCCGGTCCAAAGGTCAGTAGTTCGAATCCACTCAGTCGTACCAATTCCAAGCAATAAAAATCCAAAGAAAAAGCACTACCCACTCTTGATCACCCGGTCCAAGGGTCAGTTGTTCGAATCCACTCAGTCGTACCAATTCAAAGTAATAAATAAATAACTAAAGAAAAAGCACTACCCACTCTTGATCACCCGGTCCAAAGGTCGGTGGTTCGAATCCACTCAGTCGTACCAATTCAAAGTAATAAAAATCCAAAGAAAAAGCACTACCCACTCTTGATCACCCGGTCCAAGGGTCAGTGGTTCGAATCCACTCAGTCGTACCAATTAAAGTTTACATTTCAGACAGTTGAAGAACCTATCAAATCTACTCGTTAAGTTTTTATTATTTTTTATCCAAACGTCCAAACCATATTTTTAGCCCTTTAATCTCTCTAAAAACTCAACCTCTACCTTACAAATTTACCTCTTTGCAATTGAAGATTAAGTGACCAGTAACCTAAACTTGTTCGTATCATTTAATAAATTTATTTTAGAGCCCAGGCTCAGTGAACAACTTGCTAGGCTGTGTTTTTTGAAGCTATTACTGAATTTTATTTTTATATAAATAAACTTATTAGATACCAGAATATATTAACTGATAATTGATGGTTCTTTCGTGTTAGGTTTTTTTTCCATATAAGACTCCAACCTGTCTGTTTCTCTTTTTACAACCTCATAGCACTCGCAAGACTGGGACTCTAACTGAGGTCGGTCTATCACACTAATGTGACCACGTTTATAAGTGATAATACCCAGTTTTTGTAGTTTACCAGCGGCCTCAGTTACCCCTTCACGTCTTACGCCTAACATATTTGCTATTAACTCTTGAGTCATTATTAAATTGTTACTCGGTAAACGGTCAATCGATAGCAAAAGCCAGCGGCTTAGTTGTTGCACTATACTATGATGACGATTACAAACTGCGGTTTGCGCCGTTTGGGTAATCAATGATTGCGTGTAACGTAACATGAGCATACGCATATCAGGCTCGCTATTAAATTGCCTGCGTAATTCACAAGCGGGTAAGCGATAAGCAGTACCAGCGCTTTGCACAATAGCCCGATTGGGGGTGCTTTCTCCCCCCATAAATACAGCTATACCTACAACCCCTTCATTACCGATAACTGATATTTCAGCAGATGAGCCATCAATCATCACATACAATAATGAAACAATACTATCTATTGGAAAATAAACGTAATCGAGCTTTTCACTTGTTTCATAAATAACTTCTCCAAGGGATAAATTGACTCGCTTTAAAAGCGGAAACATGTGGTGTTGTGCGTCAGTAGATAAAGCATTAAGCAGTTTGTTCTTCAATTGACCCATCTAATGTGAATTTCCTTTTTATATGCCCAACTTATAACTAATAACTAATAAAACCTAAAAGTAATGGCTTTGAAAGTATGTAAGTTAGGATATTTTAATAATAAACTCGGATTTGTTTATACAGTTATTAGGCGCTAGAAATGAAAGGTCGTTGCTTTTTGATAATAAAAATTGTTCTATTTTTATTAAAGAATTTTAAGGTGTCTTTAATTATTTTATATACGTTTATTCACTTTAAATATAAGCCGACACTCCCAGCTGTACTTCACTGAAATAATAAAATATTCAATATAACAAGGCGAATATGTACGCTAACACACATAGTCTAAATTTATCTGCCTTTAGTCGATATATATCCATAATGGTTGATGGGGTTTAAAGATAATTTACACCACAGCATAGCGACAACTCACTGCTATAAAACACAAAATAGAACACTACTATTAGACTATGTGTGTTAACGAACCGACCCTTAACGTAGCTTGTTATATGTTGGTGTATGTATTCAGGAATATGATAAACTTTATGAACATTTTTAATGGTGCGCTATTGACTCAGTAGATACAAAGTTGGTGCAGCTAATAATGAGCACTCTAAGCAAGCAATGTCGTCTTTGTACCAGCATTTAGTCAATAGCGAAGATAAATTAAACCAATTTCTCGCTCCACCTTGCAACCCAACAATGCCAACCCATATTTACCCTTTGTAAAGATCAAGCCAAGCTTGAAAATACGCCAGTAAACAGCTTTAACAAAACACAACGAACGGGACTTATTATGACTAATGAAATTAAACACTCAATCGCAAACTTTGCAGCCTTAGAAACTTCAATAGCAAATGGGGAAGAACAATCGGTAAAAGAATTATTAGCAGATCAGTCAATGCAAGAGCTAGAAAAAAGCTACCTGTTAGACTTAGCTAAACTCGGTAATAACAGCGCTATCATAAAGCTATTAAATGATATTCCCGTAAAAAAATAGACGCTCGTGGCTATGTTATTACTCCATAGCTAGCGAGTTAATCCATGTTGTAAGGTAATAATTGATTGTTCTCGTTTTACTTATGATGACTTGTTTTATTTAGGCTATTAATATAATCAATAAGATTATTTAAAGGTATTGGTTTGGAATAATAATAGCCTTGAACCCTTATACTGCTGAATTGAGATAAATAGGCGATCAGCTCAGCATTTTCAACACCTTCAATGACCACTATTTTTTTAAGCTCTGTACAAATCTTGATGATACCTTCTAATAAAGCGCGTTCTTGGCCCTCATGCTCAGCACCAATCGTGAACTCCCGATCTATTTTTATAATATTAGCAGGCTGCCTCGACAAGTAAGAAAGGCTAGAATATCCAGCGCCAAAGTCATCAATCGCAACATTAAAGCCCTTAGCCATCAGCTTTCTAAGAACGCCTTCGATAACCCCTTTTTCTGACATGACTGTTTCAGTAACTTCAACGGTGAGCCGATGTGGCTCTATACATTTATCAGAGACTAATTGGCAAATATTTGCAACAAACCCTTGCAGTTGTAATTGCTGGGGTGAAAAATTAACAGCCACAGTAATATTTTTTAACTGTGCAGTATTACTCATATCTTTAAGTACCTGTGCTAGTACTTGTTTGCCAACTTCTAATATTTGCCCCGTTTGCTCTGCTATAGGTATAAAAATAGCCGGGGAAATATACGCACCATTACTTTTCCATCGCACCAAACTCTCAACACTAATCACTTTGTTATCAGATAAACTATGGATTGGTTGGTAATACACTTCTAAGTCACCATCTTTAAGCGCTTTTTGAAGCTCTCCTCTAATGTGGACTATTTCTTTATGCTTATCATCCATTAGCTTATGATAAAAACAAAGCTGATTCCCTCCAAGGGTTTTCGCACTGTCCATAGCAATATCTGCATGCTGTAATAGTACTTTTGAATTTCCTACTCTTTCTTTAGACATCGATATACCAGCGCTGGCTGTAAGATAAATATCAACGTCCTCTAAATAATAAACGTTTGCTAAAGAGCTTATTAATACTGATATTTCTTCTCTTAGTTTATCTTTACTTATATTGCTGTAATAAAGAATAAACTCATCATTACCAAAGCGTGCTATTGAGTCGGCTGTCAGCGCGTTATTTTTAAGTCTTCTTGCAACTAACTTGAGAACTTTATCGCCTATGGCATGCCCTAAACTATTATTTATAGAACTAAAGCCATCTAGGTTTATAAAAACCATTGCACACGGTGAGTTTAACGCTTTAGCCTGCTTAGACTGTTTAGCGTTTATTTCATCATCTAGCGCATCTCGGCGAATTAGCCCTGTTAACTCATCATATTTAGCCATTTTAAACAGCTTTTTTGATTGTTGTTTTAGTAGGTATGAAGAGTCTGAAGCAAGTATAAAAATATAGATAAAGATGAAAGTAAGCCAAATTATAATTTGTTCGACTTTTGCCCTTTCTTTTAATGCAGAGTAGTTATTAATAAAACTATATATATTGTGCTTTAAAATGCCCATTACATCGACTTTTTCTACAATATAGTCACTGTATAAACTCAATAGTATATTTAAATCGTATACGTTTTGCTTTTGAGCATTAACAGAAAAGTAAACTTGAGGCGTCAATTCAATAAATACATCAAACGTATTTAGATAATCTATGTATCTGTTCTCAATTAATAAATTCATGTCTAGTAAAGCTAAAACTTGATATTTACCGCTAGTAACTGAATTTATAGGTATCGAAAACATAATAGTCGGCGTACTCGTTTTCAACGTTAATGAATTAGCTGCAAATCTAACTTCATCCGTAGTTGTATTTAACCAGTTCACTACAGAATCACTTGATAAAAATCCACTGGAAATAAATTGCTTAGAAAATATGTCACCTTCAACTAACGTAAGATTTTCATCAAAAATAAGCATCCCTTTGATGATTTTATAATCTCTCGCATAATTTTTCATATCAACAGCGGCAAGCTTTAAAAAATTATCATGACTCACTTTCTCTAATCTCGACTTAATCCGAGATAATGACTTTTTATGCTCATCAAGATTTTTATTAAGCATTGTCCCCACTAAGCTTATTTTTTCTCGTGCTTTTTCTTCTTCACTACTCACTGTTTTTACTGCACTAGCGTACCATAACGACACACCCGTAAAGATAACTAAAAACATGACTGCTTTGGTAAACTTAGCCCCTTTAGTTATCGTTGCAGAACATAAAATTTTAATAATGAGCGCTGAGAAAAAAGAAAAAACCATAACGGCATTTAAAGCAGTAATAAATGGATTATCACTAATTAAAAAAAACTTTTCGTCAACGACTCCCCATAAGCTAAATTGAAAATTTAAGAAAAAAGCACACCCTAGAATGCCTAATACAGGAGTCACATATTTAACTTTTTTTGTAAATTTAAAATTAAATAATAAAGTTAAGATTGAGCCTAAAACTAGCGATATTAAAGCAGTACTAATAGAAATTATAGGCATCAGAGGTATTTCAAGTAAAAGACTCTCCAACCCACCCAAAATTACTACAACAACAAAAAACTGAATAAAGCCTAAATATAAAATACTTGCTGCTGATTGAGTTAGAGATAACCGCATGAGTCTGTTGTAACCTTCTAATTTGAGTCGCCAAGATCTTAAACTGTAAAGCAACTGCCGTATTAGTACAGTCAAATTTAATTGTTTTGTATTATATTAAATAAAAAGATACAGCCTTTATGGCTAGATATTAAATTGAGGGAATAATCTAATGAAAAGTAAGTAGATTCATAGTCATGCCATATCATCTGCTTCTCATTTTAATACCAACCTGCATAAATATTTGAACAATTAAAACAAATTAAATCACTCTATAACGTTGATAAATAGACCCCGTATATAAGCAGATTGGTATAACTGAATAAACTAGGATTGACTGTCCGGATATATTGAGCACACCAAACTATTTTACTTAACTCGATTAAAAGAAAAGATCTTTGATATAAATTGATATCACATACATTTGATTGAACTGACACCTTAGTAATACACTAATATTGCCAGTTCAATCAGTCTATTACATATCTGAAAACCGGTTAGCCGATTGCACAATTCTTTTTATCTCATTTTCTTCAATATCTTTTATTGTATCAAGCAACGTTTTTGCGCTTTCGATATCTACACGAGAATATATATGAATGTATAACTCAATAACTTGTTCATGATGGTTTACTATTTTCTCCATAATGTCTGAGATATCTAGCTCTTCAAAGAGTGAGTTGCAATCAACGCGCTCAATAATTGAGTGCTTTTCGATGTAATCAAAACACCAGGTGTTTAGCGCTTTTACGTCTGCCGTATTTTCAAATCCTTGTACAATATTCTCTAAACTCTCCTCATGCTCAAATAGGTAGCGAAGCATCATTCGTGCTCCCTCATCCTTATTTTGTTCAGAGCTCTGGTTTAGGCTATCTTTTAAGTTTTTGTGAAATAAAACGGTCCAATTGAGTACATCTCTAATTGTTTCAATTTGCATTTATTGCTCCTAAGTTTGATGATATCTATACAATATTTAAATATGAAGCATGCTAATTTTTAGGATTAGGCTCACTCGCCTGAGTGTGTTGTAAATACTGAAATAGCTCACTGTCGGTCGATAAAACCAATGTTGTGTTTTGGCTAAGGGCGAGTTCAAGCGCCTGCAACGAACGGGTAAATGCATAAAATGCGACTGCTTGATCATTTTTGTTATAGGCTGAGGCGTAAATAGCGGCTGCTTTAGCATCAGCTTTACCTCTAATTTCTGTTACTGCTCGGTAGGCTTCAGATTGAATTTTATCTAAGTCTCGCTCTCTGTTACCTTGTATACGGGCAGCTTCGCCTTTTCCTTCTGACAAAAAGCGTTCTGCTATTTGACGACGTTCGCTGATCATACGTTCATAGATTTTAGGGCGTACACTTTCATTATAATTAATACGTTTAAAGCGAATATCCATAAGCTCAATACCAAATACTTTGACTTTTTTGGCTGCGGCATTAAATATATCTTGCTCGACAACTAAACGTCCCATGCTTATAGGCACTAAACTACCAATATTCTGCTCTTTTTCAGCCTCGGTGAGTGACGAGTCACGCAAAGGTTGGCGATCTTTCGTTGTACGAATAATTTCGATTAATTCGTGTGTGGCTACTGCATTACGCGTTTCACTGCCAAAAATATCATCAAGTCTAGACTGTGCGCTTCGCTCATCACCTAAGCGTAAAAAATACTGCAACGGATCGGTAATCTGCCACCGCGCGTAAAGACTTACAGAAATATAAAGCTTATCTTTGGTCGGCATATCAGAAGGTGTTCCTTCCCATTCCAGCACGCGCTTATCAATAAAATTAACTTGCTGAACAAAAGGCATTTTGAGTTGAATACCCGCCTCTCTAATTGGCTCACCAACCGGTTTACCAAACTGAGTAATAACAACCTGCTCTACTTCGTTAACCGTATATAAAGCGCTATATAAAGTAACCCCTACAAGTGCAGCTAAAATACTGCTGCCAACGATTAAATAAGATTTCATGGCTGCTGTCCTTTTAGTGAAGTTAAATTGAGTAAAGGTAATACACCGCGTGCTTCGCTATCGATAATAATTTTATTTTTTATCGTTGGCATAACATCAGTCATTGTTTCTATATATATTCGTCTGCGTGTTACCTCAGGTGCCAGTTGGTACTGTGCAAACAGCGCATTAAAACGCAAAGCGTCGCCTTCAGCTTCATTAACTCGCTTAAGGCGATAACCGTCAGCCTCTCTTATTCGTTGGTCCCGCTCCCCCTCAGCAAGCGGAATAACGCGGTTATATTCGCGACGCGCTTCGTTAATCAACTTTTCTTTTTCTTGTTGAGCCTGATTAACTTCATTGAACGACCCTTGTACTGGTACGGGTGGGTTAATATTTTTTAGTTGAACCTGATCAATACTAATCCCCATTACATATTTGGTTGCCAATGCCTGCATTTTTTGTAATGCCTCAATTTCAATCCCTTGCCTGCCAATGGTAATTACTTCATCTACAGTTCTATCGCCTACAACTTCACGCATAACTGATTCAGACACGTATCGTAAAGTGCCTGCCGGGTCGCGCACCTCAAATAAGTACTTTTGGGGATCGGCTATCCGATATTGAATTACCCATTCAATCAGCGCAGTGTTTAAATCGCCAGTTACCATTTGGGTTTCTTCGCGTTGATTTGTTGCAGGTGAAATTTTTGGCGCAAATGAGCGAATATTATTTTCAGGATTAATATTTTGATCAGGGTCTGAGGCTCCAGGAGTAGAAAAACCAAACTCCTGCTTTAATTGCCGCTTGGTAGGCACTATTGTGACGTGATCAACACCTAATGGGATTTTTACATGTAAGCCCGCAGGCAGAATTTCTTGAAACTTACCAAACCTTAATACCAAAGCAACTGAATCACTGGGAACGGTATAGACTGCGCTATAGCCTGTAGCAATCAATCCCAAAAACAATACTATGGTTAAACTTGTGCTAAATTTTCCACTTAGCAGCTTCTTATACTTTTGCAGCGCACCGCTTATCACTTTATCGATATCTGGCGGACCGCTTTTACTTTTAGAATTTGGACTATTTTCGTTTTGTGTAGAAATAATATTCTCCTTTTTAAGAAACCAAAAATATGGAGCCTTATTACTACTTTAGATTGTCATAAGCCCTAGCCTAAAGCGCCAACGTGCTTCGCAATCTAGGTGATAACTTCCTCTGTATAATTTAAGGGTAATAATTTAGGGGTAATGATTTAAGGAATAGTTTTAAGATTTAAATTCATGCACTTATAGATTAATTTAAAGCCAAAAAACCTTAATAAGACATTAGCGTATTTATTTTAATTGGTCTGTTCGGTACGCCACATAGCGTGTTTTAAACAATAGGTTTAATTGATAAATAAAGGGTTAAGTACAACTAATGAGTACAAACTATTGAATACCCATTAGCCCCTTCTCGTCCTATTATGACGTTGAATTAATTGATTTATTGCTCTTTTTTGAGGCAACCACTCGAATATATAAAACCCCAAGTATTGCAGAAAGAACCGAAGCCACTAAAACCGATGTTTTTGCGTTATGAAGATGCTCGGCTTGCCCATCAAACCCCAACGTAGCAATAAAGGTAGACATGGTGAATCCAATCCCAGCGATAAGTGAAGCACCAATAACATGCTGAAGATTGATACCTTCTGGCAAGCAACCTATTTTGTAGCGCAAAGCAAGCCAACACGCACCCGAAATACCAATAAACTTACCAACAACAAGACCACTAATAATACCTAAGCCAACGGGATCACTGAGACTCTCAACAAATGAACTAAAGTTAAAAACCACACCCGCATTAACTAAAGCAAATAGCGGTAAAATAAACAGTGCGACAGGCAGGTGCAGCACATCTTCCCACCGACGCAAAGGTGTACCCGCATTTTCGGCTAAATCACGAATTTCGAGTACCTGTTTATGATCCTGTCTGCTAGCCAGAACATCTACTTTCTCTATTTCTTTTTGCATAGAGGTAATGGTTGTTTTTGCCTTTTCAAGCGACCTTCCTGAGCCCAACATTGAGCGAGCAGGAGCCGTTAAAGCAATAGCAACACCTGCTACAGTAGGATGCACACCTGACTGTAACATCATCCACCAGGTGGCAAGACCAATGATAATGTAAAAAAGCGGCTGCCTTATTCCGGCATAATTGGCGGCTACTAAAAAAGCAAATAGAACAACGGCGCATGACAAATACATCACCGATATTTCTTGGGTATAAAACACGGCAATAACGAGTATTGCCCCCACATCGTCAACAATCGCAAGACCTACAATAAAAGCCAACAAGCTTGTTGGTATATGTTTTCTTACAATTGTAAGCACACCTAATGCAAACGCAGTGTCGGTTGCCATGGGTATACCCCAACCAATCAGTGAATCTTGCCCCCAGTTAAACAGCGAATAAATACCAGCCGGCACGACCATTCCGCCAATGGCGCAAAAAATGAGCATGTGTCTATTTTTGGGCTCAGCTAAATCTCCAGCAAGTACCTCTCGTTTTATTTCAAGCCCAAGCAATAAGAAAAATATCACCATCAAACCATCATTAATAATGTGTTTAAGCGAGGTTTTTAGCTCAAAGTTTCCTAATGAGATCCCAATAGGCGTATGCACTAAGTTCAGATAGGTAGCTGAATAAGCTGAATTTGCCCACCATAGTGCAATGATTGTAGATACCAGAAGAAACAGACTAGAGGTGGTTTGAGCACGCATAAAATTAGAAAATGGGTCGTGCATATAGTCTAAGCCACGATTTAGTATGTTTTTAGAATCGTTAGGCATATCAGGTAGCCTTATAAATTGTGGGTGTTCGTTTTATAAAAACTTTTAAGATTTAAGTTCTCCAGTTTTACTATCAGTCAACAAACACTTCGCCTTAAAATTACTAGCATTAAGACGAAGTGCACACCCCTAATTAATCTAATGTAAAATTAGATTAGAGATAGATATAATCATTGTGTTATTACGTTATAAGGGTAAATATTTTCGCGGTTTTGGAATGCCAAAATAGCCGTATTTTTAATTATTCCTTGCTCAATGTTTATTGCACGGCGAATGGTTTCATCTTTTTGCCACTGTAAAGCGCCTTTGAGTATCGTTTGTAAATATACAATGAGCGCCGCAGAGATTGAACGCGTCGCGCTTTCCCATAAATAACTCGGTGTATGATCAACACCATAATAATCCGTGTTGTTATATCGAAATAAAGGATTTTTAAACGTTGTCGGCTTTGCAAAAAAGAATCCCATCCCCTCATCACAGCTAACATCAATAATTAAGCTGTTTGGTTTTAAGCAGTCGGCCTCTGATTCAATGACAAAGTTAACCGGATGAGCTGTTTCTTGATAAGTCCCGTTCACGATAATATCGGCTTCGCTAATAAGATCGCCAAGAGGTCGATTAGTCCCATCATGCTCAACAACCATCATGCGAGCCTCTCCTTCAAGACCTTCTCGTACCTTAACATAATGACAATCTAATATTTCTTCACGCACTTCGTGATCAGGACGCTGAATACAAATTGTAATATCTCTAAAACCATGCGCTTTAAGAGCGTAAATTGCGCCTCTACTCACTGCACCAAAACTAAATATAATCGTTTTACGTTGATCGCCATAATGACCATCAATACCCTTAAGTTGCAATGCATGTATTACAGCGCAATACCCTGCCATTTCATTGTTTTTATAAAAAGTATGGCGCCCTACATTTCCGTTTGGTGACCACACATACATATCTTCAAAAGCAATTAAGGTAAGTTTACGTTCTATCGCCGCTTGTGTTATTTCATGCTGTTGAACGCAGTGGGCATAGCCCCAAATAGTGCCTCCTTCGCGCATTTCTTCTAAGTCAGCAAGTACAGGCTTTGCAATAATGGCAGTGCCAATATGGGTAAGTATTTCGCTGCGCGATGCAATGCCACCCGTTAACGTTGCAATATATTCATCGCTAACATTAAAAGCGGTGCCATAGCCTTGTTCAAACACCATTTGTTTTCTAAGATTTTCGGGAATTCGTAATAAGTGCTCTGGGTGAATAGGATACCGTCTTTCATCTGTCTTGCGGGATGTTCCGATAACGCCGATAGTTAATTCACTCATGCTAAGTCCTGTTTATAAAGTAAGTACGCTTGAGTTCATCAACGAATCATCATACTTCGCCAATAAACTTAGGCGGTGTTTTTTCTGTACGTTTTTGGCTCGGATGAACCAGCTCTATTTTACAAAGGTGTAATTTTGACAATAAATAATGAAGAGCAGTGAATTAACTGCATTGAGTTGCAAGCTGAAGACTATTACCTTTTGAGTAAAAGTGCTGACTGAGTATATCAGAAATAAGTATTACTAACTTGAGTATCTCAAACTGAAATAAAGGAAGTACTCGCTAATTACTGAGGTTTTAACTTAATGATTTACTTTGTAGAACAGATTTAATGAGCTTTGTATTGGGCTAGCTGAACGTTTGGCTTTTATATAAACTTCCACTTTGCAAAAGCGTTCTTAAAGATAAGATAAGCAAATAAACAAAGCTAATGTTAATCATAATGTTAATTTGGGTTTGATGAAGTCTATAAATGCTTTAACCCTTTCAGAAGCTGCTGACGATTTATAAAATACTGCATTCACCAACTCCCTGTCAGTACCTTGAATCCTATATGAGTCCAACAATGAAATGAGTTTACCTGACTCAATATCCTGGTTAGCCATAAAACCAGATAAGCACGTTATACCACTTCCTGATAAAGCTAATTGCCGAATAGTTTCACCATTACTAGCTGTTATTGTTGGTGTGATTATATCTATCCCTCTAATCGGCCATTTGTTAAGTGTTTTAATATTTGAAAAACCAATTAATGTATGATTTTTCAAATCTGTTGGTTTTTTAGGTAAGCCGTTTTGTGTAATATATTGCGGAGATGCCACAATAAAAAGTGAACTTTTTCCTAGAATTTTGGCATGTAATGTTGAGTCATCTAATTTTCCTATTCTAATTGCTACATCGGTACGTTTTTCAATTAAATCAACGATTCCTTCATTAGAATTAAGTTCAATGTCAATATTAGGGTAAGCCTTTTTAAAAGCACTTATATGAGGCGCAATTTGATGAAATATAAATGGGCTAACAGCATCAATACGCAACTTTCCTTGAAGGATCTTTGCCTTAACAGCTATGTCTGCTTCTGCATTTTGAATATGCTGAAGACCAATACTTACTGCATCAACAAATTTCTTACCTTCATCTGTCAACATAACTCGTCTAGTTGTACGAATTAAAATAGTTTCTCCAAGATCTTTTTCTATTTTTGTTACAGAGCGAGATATACGAGCAACTTGAATATTTAATGCGTCGGCAGCAGCAGAAAAACCGCCAAACTCAACAACAGCTAATAAAAGCTCTAAATCATCGGATCTTGTTTTTAAATTCAAATTAACCTCATTTATTACAATAGTATTTTGTAAGTAACACTGTTTATTGCAACAGTTTAGCAGGTAATAATTACGCCAACAAATAGAAGTAAGGGTTTCTTTAACCCCCTAACTTCACACCGCTGTATTAATTAAACTTGGAGATTATGATGCCACTAGCATTACTTGCATTAGCACTCAGCGCTTTTGCGATAGGAACAACCGAATTTGTGATTGTCGGATTACTACCAACAATGGCACAAGACCTTAGTATATCGATCCCTTCAGCAGGCTTATTAGTTAGTCTATACGCACTAGGTGTAGCAATAGGTGCTCCTGTTTTAACCGCTTTTACAAGTAAGTGGAATAGAAAAAACGTGTTGTTATCGGTTATGGGGTTGTTTGTTATTGGAAACTTGGTCGCTTGGCAAGCACCTAGTTTTGAAGCATTGATAATAGCTAGAATACTAACAGGACTGGCACATGGTGTATTTTTCTCTATAGGCTCTACTATTGCTACAAGCTTAGTACCGAAAGAAAAAGGAGCAAGTGCTATTGCAATTATGTTCACAGGATTAACCGTAGCTTTAGTAACAGGGGTTCCATTAGGCACTTATATCGGTCAAGTTTTCGGTTGGGAAGCTACCTTTTTAACCGTATCTATTTTAGGTTTATTAGCCATGATTGGTAGCGCTATACTCGTCCCAAGCAATTTAAAGCAAGCTAAACCAACTAATCTTGCAGCACAGGTTAAAGTGTTAACTCATCCAAGGTTATTATTAGTTTATGCGATCACAGCGATTGGCTATGGCGGAACTTTTATTGCTTTTACTTATTTAGCACCCTTTCTTAATGAAGTGACTGGCTTTGCATCTAGTTCGGTAGGTTTAATACTTTTAGTGTACGGTATTTCCGTTGCTGTCGGAAACATATGGGGTGGAAAAATGGCTGATAGCCTTGGTCCTATTAAAGCATTAACGATAATTTTTTCAGGACTTGCAGGGATATTATTAGTCTTAAACTTTACCGCTTATAACCCGGTTGCAGCTGTGATAACTATTTTAGTATGGGGTGCATTTGCTTTCGGTAACGTACCTGGCTTGCAAGTTTATATTGTGAAACTAGCTGAAAAATACACACCTGATGCAGTAGATGTTGCATCGGGTCTAAATATCGCAGCTTTTAATGTAGGCATTGCAATAGGAGCATGGGGAGGTGGTATCATTGTTGAAGAGCATGGTTTAATGAATACTCCTTGGGTTGGCGCTGTTGTTGTTTTAATTGCACTTGTTTTAACTCGTTTTAGTGGAATTTTAGATCGAAAGGCGCAGATCATAAATTAGTTAAAACCATAACCTAAACTTGGGCTCTGTTTTTATATATCAAAGCAGAGCTTATTGCATTATATCTATAAAAAATTGACGACTATTTAAGACTAAAAGTTAATCTTCTTTGTTTTGCATTATAACAAATACACTTTCTCTGTTTCCTGTGAACGCTCCTTTAACTAATAATAAGGATAGTGTTGCATTCACCAGTTGAAACCACAGCTCTTAGCCGACTATCAGCTATATGCTCCTTTTAGTTGCTTATTACACCAAAGGCTCTACTACGTCTTTTACAAAAACTACGTCACGTCTAATGTTATTCATTTTCACAACATACTCGAAAGTTGATGACCCAGTTAACAACTAAGGAAAAACCGCAATCGAGGCAGCTTAAATCGAAACAATAAAAGTTTAAAAAATAATATTAAATGCTATTGCAGATCGTGATATTGAACAAGCGACTCACACTTTACTTAAGCGCATTAATAATTTAATTATTGAGAAATTAGGTAGTTACTGCAAGTTTATAAAATGCTTGGGTTTAGTAAAAAAGCTTAAAGAGTGAAGCAGTCTAACAACGCCAAAACTATTGCTTTAGTTCTATTATTCTAGTTCTATTACTTTAGTTTTGGCGCTTATTAAAGGGAGAATATTTACCCTTTCATTTGTTCAAGCTCTTTGCCTTTAAGTAGTTAAATCATGTTGTATATCAGTTTAAGATTTAGCTAATACCTTGCAGGCTTACTTCACAGTTTTCGATGCTAAACCCTCTTTCTTTTGTTATTTTCACTTTACTGTTGTCACTATCATCAGTAAAAAACACGTCATTACCTTCAATTGAAATACGGCCTATTTGCTTTTGCATCGCAATTCCGCTGCTTGTTAACTTAATATCCATATCATCTGTAAACCCAACTAAAATAGGATCTGCACCTAAAGTTAAATTAAAGCTGTGCGCTTTTGCTAATGAAATGCCAGTACCAATAGGTTTTAAAGTAACGTTAATTGATGCTTTTCTAAATACCTCTTCTGATGTTGCAACCATAAGCCCAATTACAGCGCCGGTTACAACAACGCCCATGGTGTAGCTTAAACCTAAGTTCATTACAACAAGCCCAATTGCACCCCCTACTGCGCCAGCGATTAATGCAACTTGTGCTTTTAAAAGACCTAAGGGGTCAAAAGACCTAAGGGGTCAAATCCTGAGGGATCCCCACAATTATTAATAAGCTACAAGCACTCACGGCAATCCTTATTTAATTGTTTGAGTGCTTCTGAAAAAATT
>NZ_WTLC01000049.1:0-27294 GCF_011378875.1 Pseudoalteromonas sp. Z9A5 | reverse complement strand
TTTATGGGGAATAACCACACTGTATAGGCTCTGCCTTGCCTAAATACCAAACAGACTGCTGCAAATTTAACCTTGAAAGATCAACAGACCCTAGCTCTAAATAATAAATTTATCTCAAGTAGCTACTCTATTATGAGCGTTAACTGTATTGAATTTATTTGTAATAGACCTGCAATTGGCATTTAAATTTGCCTTAAAATTTAAAATAATCAGGTTAATTTTAAAATTTGCATTACAGTTATAAGACACTTTTGACGCTCTTGGATTAATAATGCAATTAACCTCTTTACCTAATTCACTTCGCCCTCGCGAAAAGTTAATTGAAAAAGGCGCAAAAGCATTAAGTGATGCTGAATTACTCGCTATTTTTTTACGTACGGGCTTGCCTGGTATGAACGTAATAGAGCTTGCACAGCATTTGCTTAACGAAAATAAAACACTGCACAATTTGTTTAATGCGAGTATTGAAGAGTTTTGTTCACAAAAAGGATTAGGTACAGCTAAATATGTGCAGTTGCAGGCTGTATTAGAGCTAAGCCAGCGTTATATGCAGGAGCGTTGCCAACGAGAGGCTGTATTTAACTCACCCAATACAGTGTACGACTATTTAACGATTCAAATGCGTGGTTTGCAGCAAGAAGTATTTATGGTGCTTTACCTCGATAGCCAAAATCGTTTAGTTAAAGACGAAATACTTTTTTATGGCACAATTAACGCGGCAAGTGTTTATCCAAGAGAAGTAGTTAAAGCTGCTCTTAAAAATAATGCTGCAGCTGTTATTTTTGCACATAACCATCCAAGTGGAATTGCTGAGCCAAGCCAAGCAGACAAACTTATTACTAATAAATTACAACAAGCACTGCAATTGGTCGACATAACTGTGCTTGATCACATCATTGTTGGAGGGGAAACGTGTGTTTCTTTTGCCGAGCGAGGCCTCATTTAACTTTGTTTGATGGATAAGTGTGTTAAAAATGAGCTGTTTAACGTGTTTTGGCAAATTAGTTTAATTTAAATGCAGTTTTTACTTTCCCTAAGGGCATTCGATCTTTATAATTAGCCGCTATCAAATTTACATATATGAGCTGATTGGATAGATCAGTGTTTGATCTTTGCCTGTAAAAGCTGTATAAAGAGCGCCCTTCGATTTATCTCTAGGGCGGAAATACACGGCCTTAGATTAAATTAAGCTCGAGCGAAGTTATTGGAGATATATAGACATGTCTAAAGTATGTCAAGTTACAGGTAAGCGTCCAGCGGTTGGTAATCACCGTTCACACGCGAGAAACGCGACTAGACGTCGTTTCCTACCTAACCTACAAACACACCGTTTTTGGGTTGAAAGTGAAAAACGTTTTGTAACATTACGCACTACTACTAAAGGTATGCGTATTATCGATAAAAAAGGCATCGACACGGTTCTTACAGAAATCCGTGCTCGCGGCGTTAAAGTTTAAGGATCTGAATCATGCGCGATAAAATCCGTTTAGTTTCAACTGCCGGTACTGGTTTTTTCTACACTACTGACAAAAACAAACGTAACATGCCTGAGAAGATGGAAATCAAAAAGTTTGATCCAAAGATTCGTAAACATGTTCTTTTTAAAGAAGCTAAAATTAAGTAATTTTAGTTCTTCTTTTAGAATTTAAAAACCCAGCTTAGGCTGGGTTTTTTGTTTTTAAAAATTAATAAATCAACAAATGTAAATAATATCAATCCTCTTAAATGTGGGGTCTATTTAATTCGTTAAATTGATGCAGATTGGTATAAGTACAAATAAAAAGACCGAGCTATTTAATTTAGCTCGGTCTTTTTTGTAGGGAGAGAAATATACTTATGGTTGGTATTGTCCGCTAAGTGTTAAGCCAGAAAAGGTGCTGTAAGCATTAACGCTTAAGTGCCAAGTACCCGCTTGTGGATTAGTGAATGTACAAGTTTCTGCGTTGCCGCTTTTATAAGGACGACAGTCGTAGCTTGTAGTCGTTGGTTGACTACCAAACTTAACAAATAAATCTGAGTCGCCAGTGCCGCCAGATGTCGTTACTGTAAATGAAGACATATCGGCAGGAACGTCAAGTGTGTAATGTTTCCATTCACCTGCATTCGCTGTTACGTCGCTAATAGTACCGCCACCTGCTTGAGGTGGAGTAGAGCCACCAGTAGAGCCGCCTGTTATATTTCCAACTAAGCTCACGCCAGAATAAGCAGAGTAACCACGCAGCATTACATGGTAAGTGCCAGCAGTAGGGCTATCGATAGAACACTCTTCATTGTTACCATTTTCAAATGGACGACAATCATACGTACTTGTTGTTGGTTTACTGCCAGCACGTACATATAAATCGGTATCGCCTGTGCCACCACTTATTGTAAACGTAACGTTGGTTGCACCGCTTGGAACGGTCATTGTATAAAATGCTTCAGCATTTGTTGCGCCACTAAGGCCTGTTTTAGCTTCGCCATCGGTTAGCGTATTATCGTCACCTGCTGGTGGAGTAGTGTCACCACTGGCTGCAGCAACGGCAGCTGCGGCATCAACAATACCTGTACCACAACTAGTACACGTTGCTGAAAATGAGCGAGCTGTTGATTTTAAAATACTTTCTATTTCGTCAGGTGTTGCATCTGGTTTAGCTTGTTTAATAAGAGCAGCTACACCTGCAACATGAGGTGCCGCCATTGATGTGCCTTGCGAGTAAGCATAGCTGTCGCTTGAAGGTGAAGATGAACCTGAATTATAAGTAGATAAAATACCTTCAGAGTCGTTAGCAAAATTTTGTGCACCGCCTGGTGCAGCAACATCAATATTACTACCAAAGTTTGAGTAATATGCACGACCACCGTTACGACCAACAGAGGCAACATTTACTACGCCGCTACAGTTACCTGGATTATAGTTAGCTGAATTGTCGTTATCATTACCGGCAGCTATAACTATAACGGTTCCGTTACTGCGCGCTGTATTTATAGCACTTTGTGTTGCAGAGCTACATGAGCCGCTACCACCTAAACTCATATTAATAACATCAGCAGGGTTAGCGTTTGATGGAATACCAGAAACACTACCACCAGATGCCCAAATAATACCGTCAGCAATATCAGATGTTAAACCACCACATTTACCAAGCACTCGAACAGGAACTACTTTAGCGTCGTAAGCTACGCCAGCCACGCCTTCGCCATTGTTGGTAACAGCAGCAACTGTACCGGCTACATGCGTACCGTGCCAGCTAGAATTTTGAGCGCTATTTGAACCACATTCATTTGCAGCAACACCATCACCTGGATCGCTCGCATCACTATCTCGACCACCGCCGTCGTTTGCTACCGACAGGTTAGAAATCATATCGTAACCCGGTAAAATATTAGCGTTTAAATCTGCATGTGGGCGGTAACCTGTATCAAGTACCGCAACAACTACACCGCTACCTGTTGCTGTATCCCAAGCGGTAGGTAAATTTAAACCACCAGCTTGTTCATAGTAATGCCATTGGTCGTCAAAGCGAGGATCGTTAGGAGTAGAAAAAGGCTTTAACATTTGGTCTACTTCAATGTACTCAACATTGCCAGAATCAACCATTTCTTGCATGAATACTTGGGCTTCTGCAGCGCTTAATTTTTTATCGGCACGCATTACATGGTGATTACTAAGCGCCATAGCGCGTACATATTTACCTTTTACTTTCCCTTTTTTAGATGAAAAGTTTTTAACAAAACTTTGTGCACGTTTGTTCATACCTGATGGGCTTGCATCAGCTGTTGATAAACTAGCCATATCATTACTGTTATTTTTATATTTAATAATGAACTGCGTTTCTAGCCCACTTTGGCTTTGTAGTTTTGCTGACATATCAGTCATTGAAGGTAAAGCGTCTTGAGTTGGAGTAGCAATGCTTGATGTTGCTGCAAAAAGTGTACTTAGCGTTAATGCGATAGCGCACTTTTTAAAGGTTTTACTTGTCGTCATAATTATCCCTAGTTTTATTAGTTATTCCGTGATTAATTTTCACGTTGCGGGAATGAAAGTAAAGCATTTGTTAAATAAGTTAAAATATCAATTCATTATGTACCTATTTCATTTAGTTATAACTAAGGTATATAGGGTCTTTGTCGTTATTTAGTATTTACCTGTTAAAAGTAAATAAGTTACAAAGTATTACTTATTGGTGTGTTTTATGATTTTATTTAAATAGAATAGATTTAATCTGTTGTGATATTACCAATAGTTATTTCGATACGTTGAACATGTTTAAATTTGCTATAATCGAAAAAAATTTTTAATGAGATAAATTAATGACCCAAGTAGATGTAATAGTAATAGGCGCGGGAGCTGCCGGATTGATGTGTGCGGCACAGGCAGGGTACCGAGGTCGAAGTGTTACAGTACTTGATATGGGTAAAAAACCAGGTCGTAAAATTTTAATAAGTGGGGGTGGACGCTGTAATTTCACAAACGAAAATGCAACACCAGATAACTACTTATGCGGAAATTCTCACTTTGTTAAGTCGTGTTTGAGTCGCTATACACAGCATGACTTTATTGAGCTGGTGGACAGGCATGGTTTGGCTTATCACCATAAAACATTGGGTCAGCTTTTTTGCGATAACAACGCACAAGACATAGTTAATATTTTACTTACCGAATGCGAATGGGCTGGGGTAAATATAAAGCTACGCAACGAAGTACTTAGCGTTTCAAAAACAGAAACAGGCTATAGCGTTATTACAGAGCAAGAAACACTTAACTGTGAGTCGTTAGTAATTGCATCGGGTGGTTTAACCATGCCAAAACTAGGTGCAACCCCAATAGGTTATAAAATTGCTGAGCAATTTGGTTTAAATGTTTTGCCAACGATGGCAGCCTTGGTGCCGTTTACCTTGCATCAGCATGATAAAGATCGTTTTGAAGGGCTCTCGGGAATTAGCATCCCATGTGAAGTTTCAAGCGAAAACGGTACTACCTTTAAAGAAAATATATTATTTACTCACCGTGGCTTATCAGGTCCTGCAATACTACAAATAAGCTCATTTTGGCGAGCAGGGCAGGCTGTAACTATCAATCTCTTACCTGAAATAAACCTAAGAGAGCAACTTACTGATTGGCGCGAAACGCAAGCCCAAAAGTCTTTAAAAAATAGCCTTGCGACAATTTTACCTAAACGTTTTATAGAAATACTGCATGAAAGCAAAGCGATTCCAGATTGTAATATTAATCAGCTTACACATGCTCAAATTGATGAGTTAGTGAGTTACATTCATGCTTGGCAAATTAAACCAAATGGCACCGAAGGTTATAGAACAGCAGAAGTTACCCTAGGTGGTGTAGATACTGATGAGTTAAGTTCAAAAACGTTTGAAGCTAAAAAGGCCGAAGGTTTATATTTTATAGGCGAAGTAACCGATGTAACAGGTTGGCTGGGCGGCTACAATTTTCAGTATGCATGGAGTTGTGGATTTGCTGCAGGGCAGTACGCTTAAGCTTGTGTTATAGGCCCGCTTGGTTGGGCAGAATTGGCGGTAATAACGCAGTTATTATCGCTTACAGATACTTTATTTCGCCCATTATTTTTAGCTTTATATAGTGCTTTGTCTGCCCGCTCTAAAAGTTTTAATACGGTATCGTCTTTTTGTACAGTAGCTAAACCAATGCTGATAGTAAGCGCTATATTTGTAATTGTGTTTTTGGCTATATATTCGCGTAATTCATTCGCCTGTTCAACGCTATCACTCAAACATGTATTTGATAAAATAATAGTAAATTCTTCGCCGCCCCATCGTGCAATAAGAGCATTATTTGTGAGCTTTTCTTTTAGTATTTTTGCAAACCCAGTAAGTACGTTATCGCCAACTAAATGACCATAGGTATCGTTTATATTTTTAAAATGATCTATATCGCAAATTAGTACGATATTAGCATTGTCGGTGGTCGAGTTTGCATTGTTAGCAATTAATTTTGAGAGCTCAAAATCAAACTTTTGTCTGTTGTATAATCCTGTTAATTTGTCTGTTTCTGCAAGTTGTTGAATTTCAAGGTTACGGATTGATAAGCGATTATAGGCTGAAAAACGTGTTTTTTCGTAAAATCTAAAAATCAAAATATGAGCTAAACTTACTTCAATCACATTAAATAAAGAGCCTAAACCAATTGTTATAGTTTGCAGTTGTTGTAGGTAAACAAGGTAGGCACAAACAATAAAAGCGACGGCACTTAACAAACTTCCCCAGTTTCTACCAACTAAAAAAAATGCAAAAGGAGGAATTAACGTAGCCCAAAATAAAGAGTGAGCATGCCCACCCACAGAAATTATAAACAATATAATTAAGCCGCAAACCATTAGTGTTACAGCCCATGCAGCAGCGTTTACATTGGTCGATTTATTAAAGCCGACGTAAATACCTAACGATACAAAAAGCCCCAAAGCATCAATTAAAGCAATATCGTAGCTTTGAAAGTAAAAGAGGTTTAGCAGTGTTAAAACTAAAAAGTAACTCGTCGTTATAAGCAAAGAGTGAGCTATTAAGCGAGTGCGCCAAAAGTCTTTATGATCTTTTGGAAATGGTGGAGACTCTTTATACCAAAAATCTAGCATGGTCACTTCTCTTTTATTTATAAGTTGTTAAGTATTACTTATTTTAGGAAGCGTGGGTAGCAGCGAGGATAATTAATAAGTTTTATAATTTTTAGTTATAAAAAAACCGATAGTGTAAAACAATATCGGTTTTTGTATTTATGGGCGTTTATGCTTTTAAAAACGCGTCTTGTAGTGGCGGTACTACTTGCTTTTTACGGCTCAGTACACCCTCTAACCACACTTTATCATTTTCAGGTTTTACACCGTAAGCTTGCTCAACTAAGTTTGCATCGTCAGATACAATTAGCATTTCTGAGCCTTCTTTCATTATGTCGGTAAGCAGTAAAAACACAGAGTGACGGTTACCCTCTACTTTTAGCTTAGCAATATCGGCTGCAAGATCAGCTTTAATATCGTCAAAAACAGCAAGATCGATTACTTCTAGTTGACCAATACCTACTAGGTTACCGTTCATGTTGAAGTCTTTAAAGTCACGCATTACTAAATCACGCGCTGGTGTGTTTTCTACCGCTGATTTAACACGGAACATATCCATACCAAGTTCTTTAAAATCTTCTACGCCTGCAATTTCAGCTAGCGCTTCAACACATTTAATATCGGCGGTGGTACATGTTGGCGATTTAAATATTACAGTGTCGCTTAAAATTGCACACATCATAATACCAGCGATATCTTTAGGAATTTCTACACTGTAGAAGTCGTACATCATTTTAATAATGGTGTTTGAACAACCAACAGGGCGGATCCAACATTCAAGCGGAGTAGATGATGTTAAATCACCTAATTTATGGTGATCTACCACGCCAACAACGCGAGCTTGGTCGATATCGTCCGGTGCTTGTGTTTTTTCTGTGTGATCAACAATAAAAACGTCTTCGCCAGCGTAGCTTAATTTAAGCTCTGGTGCTTCGAAGCCAAATTTATCAAGAATAAATTTAGTTTCTGGTGAAATTTCACCAAGACGCGTTGGAATTGCTGGTTCATCGATTTGGTTTTTTAAATAAGCCAGTGCAATTGCACCACAAATTGAATCTGAATCTGGGATTTTATGGCCCACTACATACATAGACATTGACGGAACTCCTTTAAATTTGTCGATATTCTAACAAAGTATGCGCGCTTTAACATATAGACAGTGCAATTAAGTTTTAGTTACACTTTAAAATCTTGAATTTATTGGGTGTGTGAATATGCAACTAGGTCGTAAAGGTTGGAATAACGTTATAATTTTCTCCATGCTAATAATGATCTTCTTTTTAAATGGCTGGCATAAACAACTTTTTAGCAGTGCTAATGAGCCTTCTTTACAGGCAATATTACCAACACAAAGTTTTGTATTAACGCTTAAGTTTGTTGATCAAAAAATTGAGCGTATAGGCACAAGTTGGCGTACAACCGTATTGCAAGATAATGCCCCGCTTACTTGGCAAGCATCTGAGCAACAGCTTGGTGAGTTAATAAATCATTGGCAAAGTACTGAGCTTATGAATATTAATGAGTCTGTTGTATTTAACCCTAAAGCACCTTTGTCTGCTGCTACATTTGAGCTTGCTGGGGAGAGTTTTCCATGGGTATATTTATTATATAAAGATGATGCGAGTTATTATTTACTCGAAAAAAATAGCCAACGAGTACTTGCACTTGATATAGCGACTGCTAAGCAGTTGTTTCCTAGTTTTGATTTTTCATAAAGTGAGTTTAATTAATGCCTGAATTACCAGAGGTAGAAGTGAGCCGAATGGGCATTACTCCCCACGTACAAAACCAAGTTGTTACTAAGGTGAATATTTATAACGCGAGTATGCGCTGGCCGGTACCCGATGACGTGTATCAACTTGAAGGGTTAATGGTGACTGAAATAGAGCGCCGTGCAAAATACTTATTATTACATTGCGAGCTGGGCAGTACTATTTTGCATTTAGGTATGTCGGGTAATTTACGCGTAGTAGATAAAAGCGAGCCATTAAAAAAGCACGACCATGTAGAATTTATTTTTGGTAACGGTAAAGCGCTGCGTTTAAACGATCCTCGTCGCTTTGGTTGTTGTTTATGGCAAGAGCCAGGTGAAGTACATAAGTTACTTTCTAAGCTTGGTCCGGAGCCGCTTACGGATGATTTTTTTGCTAAACGAGTGTACGAGCAGTCACGAAATAAAAAAGTACCCGTAAAGCAGTTTATTATGGATAACGCAGTGGTGGTTGGAGTTGGGAATATTTATGCTAATGAATCACTTTTTAAAGCGGGTATACACCCAAAGCTAGAAGCGGGTAAAGTATCACTAAAACGCTACCAAGCGCTTATTCCTATTATAAAAGACACGCTTGCTGCGGCTATTACACAAGGTGGTACAACACTTAAAGACTTTGCACAAAGTGATGGTAAGCCAGGGTATTTTGCTCAGCAGTTACTCGTGTATGGGCGTAAAGGTCAGCCGTGTATGACGTGTAAAACGCAACTAGAAGAAATACGGCTAGGGCAGCGCAGTACGGTTTTTTGCCCAAATTGCCAAAAATAAGTTAGCTTAATTTATCCAGTACCTAAATTAAATAATACTTAATGGTCAGCTTTAAAAGCTGACCATTAACGTTAAAGCTCAAATGGTGCTACGCCTACCGCTTTCATTTTATAGCCAACTTGCGCTATTTCGCCCGACCATGCTTGTGTACTTATTACGCCGGTTACAACAATTGCGTCGTATAGGCTATCTATAGGTACGCCGCCTTTAATAGTTACATGCACTATTTGATTTGGCGGTGGTGGTGGCACATGTATACACGCCCCAAAATATGGCACTAGTAAAAACTCGGTAATTACCTCGCTGTCACCCTCTAGTGGTACTACAAAACCAGGTAAACTTACAGATTGACCATTTAGCTCTTTTACAACTGGTGCGTCTAAGTCTGGTTGTATCCAGTTTTGATCGCTACCTTCGTGATTAGCTTGTGCTTGAGTATCTATTTGCACATGGTTTTTAGGAATTAAGTCTTCCCAAAAAATTTCTTTTGGTGGATTTGCACTGCTTACAAAACTAGTAAGCAGTAAGCTTACTAAAGCGCCGTAATAAAGTGTTGTTTTAAAAAAAGTCATAAAGTACCTAATAGTTATGTTTTTATACTCATGCCATCGCTGAGTGAATAAAAATAAGCGCGTGTGGCAGGTATTAAGCCAATAATAAAACCAGCAACCATAATAACGCCTATAAGAGTGAGTTCATAGTAAGAGAGCATTGCTATGTTAACGCTGATACCAGCATGACTTTGTAAATATGACCCGCCAGTAAACAAAGCTAAATAATATAATGCACAGCCAACTAAGCAACCAATAAACATGGTTAGCAGTGACTCAAAGCTTATTAATGTAAACAACTGCCATGGGCGAGCACCTACAGAGCGTAATATTGCAAGTTCTCGCCGGCGTTGGCTTAAGTTAGCAAGTAGGGTGGTTAGCATTCCCAGTAAACTTACTAATACAACAACGGCTGAAAACAGCAGTAGTATTTTTTCTACTATGGCGAGTATTCCCCATAATTCTTTAAGTGTTACGGTAGGCATGATGCCAAGCAGGGCTTCTTTTTTATATTGATTTATATTGCGCCTAATTTGAAGTGTGTATAAAGGCGATTCGAACCCCATTAAAAAAGCAGTAATTTGTTTTGGATGACCTGTTAAATTATTATGCTTTTCGTGTTCAGCGTGTTCAGCGTGTTCAGCGTGTTCAGTATTAGAGCCACCATGAATCAAATCAATTGCAGCAAGTGGAATATGCAGTGTTTTATCAACAGGTGTACCGGTAGCATTTAAAATGCCAACGACTGTAAATGGGTTATCTTTGTGGTGATGAAAACTGGTATTGCCCATTCCGTGCGATATAACAATGTTATCACCCAGTTTATAGTCTAATTTATTTGCTACTTCACTGCCCAGTACCACTTCATTTATTGCTTCAAAGGCATGCCCTTTGCTAAAGCTTAAATTTTGCTTTTTAGCAAAACAATAGTGAGTAAAATAATCGAGAGTTGTGCCTATTACAGCCTGTCCTTTATGGCTATCACCTAGGCTAATAGGAATACTCCACTTAACGCCACGTTGGTTTGTTATGTACTCGTAACTTTGCCAACTTACGCCGTTATTTGCGTGCCCAATCCTAAATACCGAAGAAAGTAAGAGTTGAATGTCGCCAGTACGCGCACCAACAATTAAATCAGTACCAGAGAGTGTATTACTAAAACTACTTTTAGCGTCAACCCTAATACGTTCAATATTGAGTAAAAGCATGACACTAATGGCAATGGTCAACAGTGTTAAAAATACACTGGCTTTACGGTTTAATAAGCTTTTGTAGGCGAGCTTTGCGAGGATCATACACTCTCCTGCAAACTAATTAGGTTAATAGAGCGATCAAATAAAGGCTGCAAGCTCTCATCATGGCTTACAAACACTAACGTACTGTTTGAATGTTTAGCTTGTTCAAACAATAATTTTATAAAGCTTTCACGATTATTCGTATCAAGTGCAGAGGTTGGTTCGTCAGCAATTATTAGCTCAGGACTGCCTATAAATGCACGCGCTGCAGCAACGCGTTGCTGTTGCCCTACACTCAATGTAGCGACATCTTTTTTATGATATTGCTCAGTTAAACCAAGGGCATTTAGTAATCTTGTTGCTTCTTGGTTTAGAGAGGCAGACTGCTTGAGAGCTACTTTTTGACGACTCTTAGAAAATTGACATCCTAAAATTACGTTTTCGATAGGTGTTAAATAAGGAAGTAAATTAAAGTTTTGAAATATATAACCAATATGATCAGCCCTAAATACATCGCGATTAGTATTGCTAAGTGTATTTAAGTTTTTATTTAATATAAAAATATCGCCGCTGGTGGCTGTATTAATACCGGCAAGTAAGGTAAGTAAGGTTGATTTTCCTGAGCCACTTGGACCATGTAAAAAAACGCGCTCGCCTTTTTTAATTACTAATTCGCTAATAGTAAGCGTGGGTTTATTATCGTTTTTATGCCATTTAAAAGTAATGTTTTTTAGGTCGATCATCATGTTTTTTTACCAACCCCAGTAGTTTAGCTCTTTGCGCATTTTAAAGTTTCGGACAATATTAAGCGGTTTTGGTTTTAATTTTTCGTCATTTTGTAAAAATTCATTTGTTGCATTTAATACGCGTTTGCTCGATTGACCATCGGTATACGGATGTAGTTCTTGGCAGTAGGCTTCAATATTTTTCATTAAATCGGCGGGTTTACTAAGCGCATGTGTAACAGCGTTTTCTACTTCTTCTGCATCGGTTATATCAAGTAAATGAGGTTGTGGTTTTTGATTGCAAAAAGTAACGACGGGTTTACGTAATAATAAAAACATTAAAAGTACTGATGATGTGTCACACAACATTACATCGGCTGCTTGTAACAATGGCAAAACGTTATCGGTTTCAATAAACGTTAGGTTTTCATTGCTAAGTACTTTGTATTTAGCAACCCACTCAGTTGGCATTTTTGGATGAAACTGCATTAAAATACGCCATTTTCCAGCTTCGCTAAATTGCTTAATTTGTTCATATAATTTTGGAGCTAACGATAGTTTACGCGAAAAAGTTGAGCAAATAAGTAGTGTAGGGCGCGGATCGTTACTTACATATGGGTTGTTTAAGGTTTCGCTAAAAAGTGGATCTAGCGTTGACCAGCCGGTTTCGGTTACTTTAAAAAAGCCATGTTGTTTAGCAAGCTCTTTAAAACGCTCCGTCGTATTTGGTCCTTGGGTACAATATAAGTCGTAACAGCCACGAATAGTAAAGTGACCACGGTTACCCTCAGAACTGCGTTTTTCAGAATTAAAACCATGAAACACAGCTACTTTTTTTCCAGGAATAAAGCTTGGTACTATATTACCAGGTATAAAAGTTATATCAGGAGCCCAGTTTTTAACGTTTTTTATTGTATTTAAGCGCTGCTCGTCTGTGGTTAAAAATTTTGAGTCAACTTCATTACCTGCCAGAAACCAGCGTACCTCGCCACCATGCGCTAAAATTTGTGCTTGCAGAGGTCTCAAAATAGCGTACGAATAATTTTGAGAAATATACATTAAGTATTTTTTATTTTTAGTAGCGGTTAGGTAATTCAAGCTATCTCCTTAGGCTAGTTAGCAAAGTTAGTTTACCCCATTGCGACAAGCATATAAATATATGCCTTTTATTTGTTTAAGCTCACGATTGAGCTTTGCGGTAGCCTAGATTATTATACTGCCATATAACCCCAAACCATACTTTGCTTAAAAAGCATCCCTAACCCCGGAGATAGCATGACTAGCTATAAAGTTTTAGACGTAAACGATGACTTACCCATTCGCACCAAAGGTGAAGTACACAGCGGTAAAGTTCGTTCAGTTTATTGGTTAACTGATGAAGATAGCGCACGATTAATTAAAGATAAAGGCTATAAAGTACCAAGGGGTACTGAACTGGCTATTATGGTTATTTCCGATAGAATTTCTGCATTTGATTGTATTTGGCAAGGCGAAAACGGCTTAAATGGCGTGCCAGGTAAAGGTATTGCATTAAACTCGGTTGCATCACATTGGTTTAAGTTGTTTGATAAAGCGGGTCTTGCGGGTAATCATATTGTTGATATTCCGCATCCTTACGTATGGATTGTACGCAAAGCAAGTACAGTAAAGGTAGAAGCGATTGCTCGCCAATATATTACTGGTAGCATGTGGCGTGACTATGCAAAAGGTGTTCGTAATTTTTGTGGAATTGATTTGCGAGAAGGCTTAAAAGCAAATCAAAAACTCGATAACATATTAATTACACCCTCTACAAAAGGTATAATTGAAGGCGTACCTGACATTCCACCTGTTGATGATGTAAACATTACTCGCGCTAATATTACTAATAATTTAGATGTGTTTAATTTTAAATCGGCAGACGATGTAACTAAATACGAAAAGCTATTAGTAGAGGGCTTTAAATTAATTAGTGATGAGCTTGCGAAGCTTGATCAAATTTTTGTAGACACTAAATTTGAATTTGGTTACGTAGAGGATTTAAATGGCGTACAACAGCTTATTTATATTGATGAAGTAGGAACTCCTGATTCGTCTCGTATTTGGGATGACGCTGCTTATCGTGATGGTAAAATTGTTGAAAACTCTAAAGAGGGTTTTCGCCAATTGCTAATCAATAATGTGCCAGAAAGTGATGTATTATTAAATAAAGATCGCATGAGCGAGCGTGAGCAATTAGCAAAAGATTATATTTTACCTGAATCAGTAATGCTCGAAGTCTCAAATACCTATGTTGGTATAGCAAGTAAAATTGTAGGCAAAGACATTATAATTCCTGACGATCCTCGCCAAGAAGTTATTTCTATTTTAGATACCGATTATGGGCTAATTATAAAATAGCAGCACTAAATCATTAATAATACCAGTAGCTAAGTTTTTATTTTTAGTTACTGGGCTATAATTCTTGCAATTAGTACTCGTCTCCAATTAACTTAACCTAAGATTAATATTTAGGTGTTGTTATGTTTGGTTGGGCATTACAAAAATTTATAAAAAGTCGTTACTTTTTAGGCATTGGGTTGTTTTTTAGCCACTTTACTTTAAGTGCGAATATTGAATTAGTAATTGAAGATCAACATGGTCAAAAGTTATCAAATACAGTAGTTGAATTAATTTCCATTAAAAATCAGCTCACTTCATCTAACCTTCCCGTTGCTATTATGGATCAGGTTCATAAACAATTTTTACCTGAGTTACTTATTGTTCAAAAAGGGCAGCAAGTCAATTTTCCTAATAGCGATAATATTCGTCATAACGTGTATTCTTTTTCGCAAGCTAAACCTTTTCAGCTAAAGTTATATTCAGGACAACCAAAAGATCCAATTACGTTTGAACAACAAGGTGTGGTTGTTTTGGGCTGTAATATTCATGACTCTATGGTTGGCTATATTTATGTAGCTAATAGTGAGTATGTTTATAAAACGGATGAAAAAGGTTACGTTAGCTTACCTGTTACGGTATTGCCTACTCAGGTGAGCGTATGGCACCCATTACAAACTGCACCATTGGAGAATAAAAAAATTATAAAAATTAATTCTCAAAATCAATTATTGGTAACAATTAATACTTCATCGCCAGAACCCCGTAATACGTTTGGCAGTAAGTTTAAGGCTGGAAATGACGAATAGTTTAAAAAACCGTATAACTATTTTATGCGTAGGTTTAGTGCTATTAACCACTTTAGTTAGCCTCTTTAGTTTTTTGTGGTCTACAAGTAAGTTTCAAGAAGAAAAAGTAAACCAAGATATAAATGTAGCGCAAAGTGTTTATAAGCAATACTTAAAATCAAAAGAAAGCTTACTGTTAACTGCTGCAAAAGTACTGACTTCTGACTTTGGCTTTAAACAAGCTGTTGCTACCCGCGATGCAGGTACTATAAGCAGTGTTTTGTTTAACCATAGCCAGCGTATAGACGCAGAGCTTATGCTGTTGATTGATTTGTCGGGTCAGTTAATTTCGGCAAATACTAACGAAGGTCATTTTGAGCATGACTTGCAGCCATTAACTAAAGAGTTATTAAATACGCCAGAACAATCTAGTTTTGCTATTTTAAATAAAGAGCTATATCAAGTTATTTTGCTTCCAGTAAAAGCCCCTCGCACGGTTGCCTATAGTTTAGTTGGCTTTAAAATAGATGATAGCGTAGCGAGTGAACTTAAAAGCTTAACTGGCATGGATGTCAGCTTTATTGGTAGTGCAGACGATTTAGTTATTAGCTCCTTAATAAAACGACCAGCTCAATTTGATCCTGTTCATTATTTTAATACGGTGACGACCTCGCGTTTTTTTGGTGAATATCTGGTGTATCGCAATCTAGATATTGAGCTTACTTCTTTAGTTACCCACCCAATTATTATTTTACTCAGCGCCGATTTAACACAAGGTTATAGCGACTTCGAAAAGCTATTATTTACTTTACTGATATTAGCTATTTTGACTATGTTTGTAGGTGTAATTACAAGTAGTTTACTTGCTAATAATTTAACTACGCCGCTTTCTCAGTTGGCTGTAATTGCAAGGCAGTTTGCACAAGGTAATTATAGTTTTGAGTTTAAAGGCGAAAAACAAAGTACAGAAATAGCGACCCTAGCTGAGGCGTTTAGTAGCATGGGTAACGATATTAACCAGCGTGAGCAGCAAATTAATTTCCAAGCACGGCATGATTCACTTACCGGCTTTTATAATCGCTCAGCCATGCTTGAAGTGCTAGATGACGAACTAAAAGATAATGTGGAATACACATTGGTTGCAATTGATATAAAAGGGCTTCGTCATATTAATGATAAGTTAGGTCCGCGTATTGGTGACGACTGCTTAAAAGCGGTTGCGTGTCGTATTGCTGAATTTTCAGATGAATTAGGCGGTTTTCATGCCCGTATTGGCGGAGATGAATTTTTAACTGTATTCCCAACCGCAGCCGCTAGAGAGCTTAAAAGTGGTGTGGTTGGTTTAATAGCGCAGCTACAGTCTTGTTATACTATTCAAAAATTAAAAATTAGCTTACGTTTCAGTGCTGGTATTTTACAGTATCCGTCTCAAGGTACGATGAGCGATGACTTAATGCGCCGTGTATTAATAGCAGTAGATAGCGCAGCCAACAAAAACGAAAGTATTCATTATTATCAAATAGGTGAAGATGAAGCACATTTAGATCGTTTAATAATGCTTGATGAGTTAAAGCAAGCAATTAGCGATGATGATGGTCAGCTATTTATGACTTATCAACCTAAATTGCATATAAAAACGCAGAAAATAGATAAAGTTGAATCTTTAATTCGTTGGCAACGTAAAGATGGCAGTTGGGTTAACCCTGAAGTGTTTATTGATTTAGCAGAGCAGTCAGGTTTAATTGTTGAGCTAACAGCATGGGTTGTTAATACCGTTGTGGCTCAAGTTGCCGATTGGCAATTGAAGGGCATTAATTTACAAGCTGCAATTAACGTATCAGCGCAAGATATTGCTTTCCCAGGATTTCATTCAGCGTTAGTTCGTACGCTTAAAAAATATAAAGTAGACCCTAAATTAATCACTATTGAGCTAACTGAGCGCGATATGATTGAAAATGAAGAAAAAGGGATTAAAGCGCTCGAAAACTTAAAAGAAATTGGCGTTAAAATATCTTTAGATGATTATGGTGTAGGTCAAACATCACTAGGGCGCTTAAAAATGCTACCTATCGACGAGCTTAAGTTAGATAAGTGTTTTATTTTAAAACTTGATGAATCGCAAAAAGATCAATTTATAGTGCAATCGTCAATCACGTTAGGACACCAATTAGGTTTCTCGGTTGTAGCTGAGGGTGTTGAAACACTCGGCTCGCTAAACTTACTAAAAGATATGCAGTGCGATCATGCACAAGGTTATTACCTAAGTAGACCTTTAAAGGCAGAAATTTTAGAAGAGTGGCTAGAGGAATACTATGAAAAAAATTAAAAGTTTATTGAGCGGTTTGTTACTTGTAATTAGCTTACCAAGTATTGCTAGTGACGGAAAATTATTAGCCACACCAGGGGTTTCTCAAATAGAAGGCGGTGGCGGTGGTGGCATTGTTCCGTGGGCGCAATTAGCGGGTTACGCTAGTGATGATGAGTTTTCGGTTAATGGCTTTTGTAGCCGAGCCGATGTTACCGACTACACGCTAGATGTATGCGGCGCTCAGCTTAATTTATTTAATCGCGTAGAGCTGAGTTATGCGGTACAGCAGTTTGATGTACCAGCACTTGATACCGAAATAGAGCAATCTATTACGGGTGCTAAAATTCGTTTATATGGTGATATTGTTTATAGTAAGTGGCCACAGTTAAGTTTAGGTATTCAGCATAAATCTCTTGATGATGGTGCCGTTGCAAATCTTGTTGGCGCGGAAAATACCAATGGAACAGATTTTTATTTAGCTGCGAGCAAACTCCATTTAGGCGCAATTGCTGGCTATAACTGGTTTTGGAACGTAACTACTCGATACAGCGAAGCGAATGAATTAGGTTTACTTGGCTATGGTGGTGTAAATGATGGCTCTAAAATATTATTAGAAGGGAGTACCGCTATCTTTCTTAGTAGGGGAGTCGCTGTAGGAGTTGAGTATCGCCAAAAATCGAATAATCTTAATTTAGGTGAGCAAGACTGGAAAGATGTGTTTGTTGCATGGATGCCAAATAAACATATAAGTGTAACGGCTGCTTATTTAGATTTAGGGCGTATAGCAGGAGTAAACGATCAAACAGGTTGGTACTTATCGGTAACAGGGTATTGGTAATGAAATCTTTTGCAGTAACTTTATTATGTATAGGCTTGTTAGGGGGGTGTGCGAGTAAATCTGATTTATCCCTTTATCAACAACTTGATGGAAAAGCGGGTATAGAAAGACTTATTGATAGTTTTATTTATCAAATAGGTAACGATGAGCAAGTATTTCATTACTTTGAACACGCTAATATTACACACTTTCGGCAAGGTTTTATTACCCACCTTTGTATGTTAGTTAACGGTCCGTGTAATTATGATGGCGATTCAATGGTCGATATTCATACTGGAATGCATATATCGGAAAAAGACTTTAATCATGTGGTTGATTTACTTATAAATGCAATGAATGAGCAAAATATAAGTCATAGTGTGCAAAATAAAATTCTTTCTAAAATGGCGCCATTACGCAGCGAAATAATAAAAATTTAGTAAAAAACAGGTCGATTCGAATTTATTTCGCGTTTATTGTTTAAAACCATATGGGCAGTTTTTACAGCCATTTTTACAACACGAACCTCGCTTTAAAAAAAACCACTTACTAAATATCATGTAGCCGCTTTGCATGGTGTAGTCGAGCCCTTCAATTAAATTGTCACTTTTTCTAAATGGCTTTGCAAAATCAATTTGGATTTTAATCGGCTGCGTATATATGTTTTCTAAATAGGCATTTATTTTATCGAGTGTGCAGCTTCTACATAAACAGCTTGTTGTTGTGGTATCAAGAGGTAAAATGGCAGGAAGTTCGTTGCACCAACATGCCAATATATTATCTACGTTACAAGTGAGCATGGTATTACAATGGGTGCAGTTGAGTTGAGTCATTATTATTCTTTAAAGTTTTAGTCGCATAAGCATACCAAATATTATGAACACACAAAAAGCATTAGCTGAATTTATTACTTTTGGTGAACGCAGAGATGATGCCATTTCGGTTATTGTTTCAACTCCTGCAAACAGTCAAAATATTATTTATACTTTAACAACCACAGTACTAATTGATGTACTAGAACGTTGTTTAAATAACGAAATCGACTTGGATGACCTAGAGCTGTGGGCTAATGTAATTGAGTCGAGAGATGATATTAATTGCAGTGAACATGACGGCGTTATTTATGCGCTTAGTAACAGTGAGCAAATGGGTGAGCTTAGCCACAAAAAGCTTGCGCAATTAGTTACGTTGGTAAAAATTTGATTTAGCGCTAAGCAGCCAATAAAGCGAGGTGTAAAACCTCACCTACAGTAAACATCAAACCCCACAACATACACCAAATCCGTAGGTGCGATTTTACATCGCGCTCATGTAACGTGTTTTAAAGTTTAAAAAGCGAGGTGTAAAACCTCACCTACAATAAACATCAAACCCCACAACATACACCAAACCCGTAGGTGCGATTTTATATCGCGCTCATGTAACGTGGTTTTAAAGTTTAAAAAGCGAGGTGTAAAACCTCACCTACATCAACACATACACTTAACCTGTAGGTGCGAATTTACATCAATCATATAACTTATAAGTAATAAAAAACCGCATTCAAATTGAACGCGGTTTTTTTTAAATCGAGAATTACCGTTTTAAACGATTACTTATGGTATCCCAAACATGTTTCCACTTCGTTTTTAGAACCTAAAATTACAGCCACACGCTGGTGGATTGCATCAGGCTGAATATCCATAATACGTTCACTGCCTGTTGAGGCAATGCCGCCAGCTTGCTCTACCAGCATAGCCATTGGATTGGCTTCGTAAAGTAAGCGTAGTTTATTAGGTTTTTTAGGATCTTTAGTATCGGTAGGGTAAGTAAAAATACCACCACGGCTTAATACACGATGCACATCGCCAACCATTGCTGCAATCCAGCGCATATTAAAGTTTTTAGCACGAGGACCTGTTTCGCCAGCTTCTAAGTCATTAATATAGCTTTGCATTGCTGGTTGCCAATGGCGTTGATTAGATGAATTAATAGCAAATTCGTTAGTATCAGCAGGAATGTCAGCAAAATCTTGTGTTAGTAAAAAGCTACCTTGTGTTTTATCAAGGGTAAACATACGCGTGCCTTTACCTGTACTAAGTGCAAGCATAGTTGACGGACCATAAAGTACGTAACCAGCTGCAACTTGCTTATGACCTGGCTGCATGAAAATACTTTCATCAGCAGCATCAGAACCTTCAGGTGCTTCCATAATCGAGAAGATAGTACCCACAAGTGAGTTAATATCAGTATTTGATGAGCCATCAAGGGGATCAAATGCAACAATATATTTAGCATCTTGATTGCCAGCTACTGTGTAGTCTTCTTCCTCAGAAGCGATTGCTTTAACGGTTCCAGATTCCAGTAAAATATCTTTTAACAGCTGATTAGATAATACATCGAGCTTTTTTTGAGTTTCGCCTTGAATGTTTTCATCAAGAGTTGAACCTAGTACGCCTGAAAGTGCACCTTGACCAACACGAAATGAAATTTCTTTACATGCAGCTAAAATTGTTCGAATTAATGATAAAAGCTCTCTTGGGCAACCGTCTTCAAGTAATACTGGAGGGAGTCTACGCATTTTATTTTCCTGATAACATATTCAAATTAATCACAAAGTGAGAGAGATTAGTTTAAAGCGCTGAAATTCGTCTTAAATAACTGTATTGTTTAAATAGCACCCTATAATGGGACCACCTAATCGTACTTAAAACACAAATAACAAAGATAAGATTATGAAAAAAATATCACTATTATGTTACATATTCCTTACTGTGCTGTTCTCTATCATAACCCAAGCGCACGCAGCAATTAAGTCTATTGATGAATTTACTGGGCAAATGAATCATTTTCCAGGCTTCTATTCATTCTTTTATGATACCCAAAATGGCAAGGTGTACTTAAAAGTTGATAAGTTTGAACAGCAGTTTTTACTTCAACAAAGTTTACCGTACGGTATTGGCTCTAACGATATAGGGCTTGATCGCGGTCAGTTAGGTAACACTTATTTAGTTCAGTTTGAGCGTTTTGGTGATAAAGTAATGTTACGCGCTGTAAATACTTACTACCGTGCTAATACGAGTAATAAAGCGGAACAACAAAGTATTAAAGAAGCATTTGCATCAAGCATACTTGCTGGTTTTAAAGTTGTTGCAGAGGATAATAGTACAGCGCTGATTGATTACACTCCTTATCTACTAAGTGACGTGCATGGTGTAAGCCGAACACTTGCTGCCCGTAAACAAGGTAGCTTTAACCTTGATGAATCGCGAAGTGCTGTTGATATGAATCGCTCAAAAGCATTTGTAAAAAACACAGAGCTTGAATCAGTACTTACGTTTAAAGGTACAAAGCCTGGTGAGTTTGTTCGCCAAGTTAGCGCAGACCCATACGCCCTTACTGTGCATATGCATCACTCTCTTATTCAATTACCTGATGATAACTACGTACCGCGTAAGTTTAATTCGCAATCAGGTTTTTGGAATATTGAACATAAAGATTACGCAGCACCACTAGGTGAATCTATGTATGTGCGTTACATACCGCGTCATCGCTTAGCTAAAAAAGATCCGAGCTTACCTGTTAGCGAACCAGTAAAACCAATTGTTTATTATTTAGATCCGGGTGTACCAGAACCAGTAAAAAGCGCTTTACTTGAAGGCGGAAAGTGGTGGAATGACGCGTTTAGTGCTGCAGGGTACAAAAATGCATTTATAGTAAAAGTATTACCGACCAATGCCGATCCTATGGATATTCGTTATAACGTTATTCAATGGGTGCATCGTGCAACACGCGGTTGGTCATACGGAAGTTCTGTAATCGACCCACGTACAGGTGAAATTCTTAAAGGGCATGTAACGCTTGGCTCTTTACGTGTACGCCAAGATATTTTAATTGCCGAAGCGCTTGCTGCACCTTATTTAAAAGGTAATGAAGTTGCTAAAAATTTACAGGCGATGGCGCTTGATCGTATTCGCCAATTAAGCGCGCACGAAATTGGTCATACGTTGGGTATTTCACATAACTTTGCTGCATCGGTAGGTGATAGAGCTTCTGTAATGGATTACCCTCATCCGTTACTTAGTTTTAACGAGCAAGGTAAGCTAGATGTAACGCGTGGCTATGCCAAAGGCATGGGGGTATGGGATACCCAAGTAATTAAATATGGCTACAGCGATTTTACTAATCAAGATGAAAGCGCAGCACTCGCCGCTATCTTAAAAGAGAACAAAGCAAAAGGGCTTGAATTTATATCAGACCGTGATGCGCGTGCTAAAGGTGGAGCACATCCTACAGCTCATTTATGGGATAACGGCGCTAACCCTTCACAGGAGCTTTTAAGAGTACTAGATGTTCGTAAAAAAGCGCTTTCTCAGTTTGGTATTAATAACATTAAAACCGGTGATGCACTTTCACAATTAGAAGAAAAGCTAGTCCCGCTTTACTTGTTTCATCGTTTTCAGGTTGAGGCTGCTGTTAAACTTATAGCGGGAGTTGATTACGAATACGAAACACGCAGTGATGCGCAAGTTAAAGGCGCGCAAGTAGTTGCAAAGCAAATACAGCAAGAAGCAGTAAATGCTATTTTTGCAACACTTAAGCCTAGTAACTTATTATTGCCAGAGTCTGTATTATCGCTTATTCCGCCAAAAGCATATGGCGAGTCTAAATCACGCGAAAGTATAGTTGGCCGTACAGGTTTAACACTTGATGCAATGGCATTACCTGAAGTTGCTGTACAACATAGCTTATCGTTATTATTAAACGCCCAACGCTTAAACCGTTTAGCGCAGCAGCAAGCACGTAGTAATAATTTTTACAGCTTAGATGAATTACTTGAGGAGCTTTACAGCCAAGTATTTAACGTATCGTCGCCAAATACTATGACAGGGAAAATCACTCAGCGCGTACAATTTTTAACTGCAAAAACAATGGCAGATTTAGTTGCAAACGATGCTGTAAGCCCTGAAGTGCAAGCGCAATTGAGTTACTACCTGACGAAGTTAAGTGAAGACTTTAATCAAAATTCATTACTAAGTCATACCAGCACCGGCGAAAGTGCATTTAAACAATATTTGGCACAGCAGATTAATCAATTTTTAAAAACCGGCACGTGGCCAAGTAATTTTAAAGCGTTACCAATACCACCTGGTTCGCCAATTTAAAAAATTATCACAATTATAAGGAGACAATCAGCAATAAATATTGTCTCCTCTTTGCAGCGCAAAGCTCGGTGGTAAATACCGTTGTAGGTGAGGTTTTACACCTTGCTTCATTTGTTTTGTAGGTGAGGTTTTACACCTCGCTTGTAAATAAAAAATCCAAGTTACACGAGTGCGAAGTAAATTCGCACCTACAGGTTTGGTGTATGTTATTGGGTTTGGTGTATGTTGTCGGGTTTGATGTTTATTGTAGGTGAGGTTTTACACCTCGCTTTTTGTTTTTTAAAATATTAAAGCCTAGATACACGATTGATGTAAGTTCGCACCTACGGGTTTGGTGTATGTTGTTGGGTTTGATGTTTATTGTAGGTGAGGTTTTACACCTCGCTTTTTAAACTTTAAAGCTATGCTACACGAGCGCGAAATAAATTCGCACCTACGGGTTTGGAGCATGTTGTTGGGTTTGATGTTTATTGTAGGTGAGGTTTTATACCTCGCTTTTTAAACTTTAAAGCCACGTTACATGAGCGCGATATAAAATCGCACCTACGGGTTTGGTGTATGTTGTTGGGTTTGATGTTTATTGTAGGTGAGGTTTTACACCTCGCTTTTTGTTTTTAAAATATTAAAGCCAAGTTACATGATTGATGTAAATTCGCATCTACAGGTTTGGTGTATATTGTCGGGTTTGATGTTTATTGTAGGTGAGGTTTTACACCTCGCTTTTTAAGCTGTTATCGCCTTACTTTATTAATTCGACGTTTGTATTCCTTTCGTTACTTTTACTTGCATAAAGTTGGTTTTTTGTTAACCTACCGCTCTTCCATTTTGGTCTTTTTGAGGTGTTTATGGCGTTTCTATCTCGTTCGATATTGGCGTTATCCATAGCCCTTACAAGTACCAGTGTATTAGCTCAACCTCAATGCGACGTAGAACTCAGACACGGTTTAATAATCACAGACGATGTAATTCGTATAGTTGATAACGGTCAAACTCGTGTGCAAATTAATAATAATAATCAGTTATTTATTCGTGGTTATTGGGTTGATTTGAGCGACGATGAAAGCAAAGTCCTTGAGCAGTTTAGTAGTGGCATTCGCCACACAGTTCCCGAGTTAGTTAACTTAGCAACCGACGGTGTGCATTTAGGTTTAAGCGCCATAGAGCATGTTGTAGAGGGAATGTCTGATAAAGACCCTGAAGTACTTAAAACCCAGCTTAAGTATGTAGAGCGTGCGTTAATGGATAAATTTAAACGTGGCGATGACTTCTTTTTTATTGCTCCGCAATCACTTTCTCAAATTGATGATTTTTTTACCAAAGAAATTAGCCAAAAAATTCATTCCGCAGTACACGGATCGCTTGGTGCAATTATTGTGTCGTTAGGCGGTGCGTTCAAATCGCGCGAAGGTAATATAGAAGATCGTATTAACGACATGGGTCAGCGTATGGATATCATCACAAAAGAGATTGATAAATCATTGCAAAAAAAGGCGCATCAGTTAGAGCTTAAAGCCTCAGAATACTGTGAATGCTTAAATACGCTCGATGTAACCGAATCTCGTTTGCAAGCTATAGTGCCAGGTATGGCTGATTACGATTTAGTACAAATAAAATCGTAATTGTTTACAATTTTATCTGCACTAAATTAGAGAGTTAGAACTATTTAGATGAATTAATTACTTTTATAAAATCTAATATTTCGATTTCTTGTTTATTTGAACGAGCTACACTTTTCCAATATAACTCAACGACCTTTTTATATTTACCATCTAACTTTTCTGAACAATAAGATAATCTTAAAAGGGAAAACGTATCAGAAGAGTCCATTGATAAAAGTTTCTCGGCAGCTAGGCAAGCATCATCATAATTATGTTGTTTAATTGCTGAATTATATTTTTCCAAATAAGCGTTGTACTCTACTTCTATTGGACTTTGCACTGACTGAAAAGCATATTGTTATAGAGGTTATTAAAATTGCTAAATTACAACGTTTAAATATATTCATTAGAGCTCCTTTTATTTATGGAATGATTATAAAACGAGTGCATTTAGGTATGATACTTTTTTGTAAAATCATATAGGTTATAGCTTAATTTCATCAGCTGTTAGCAATCTATACTCACCACTTGCTAGGTTTTCATCTAATTTAATACCAGCAATTTGTTCGCGGTGTAATTCAACCACTTTGTTATCTACAGCATAAAGCATACGTTTAACCTGATGAAACTTACCTTCACTTATTGATAAACGCAGACCGTAATTAGCAAGTCGTTCGGCGATAGCAGGGCGAGTTAAATCTTTTTCGTTATGCAGCATTACACCTTCGCGTAATTGCTCTAATGCTTCATCAGTAATGGGCTCTTGGGTTTCGACTAAATAGGTTTTAAATTTATTACTTTTTGGTGATGTGATTTTATGTGACCACTCACCATCGTTTGTAATAATCACCAAGCCCGTGGTGTCTATGTCTAAGCGACCAGCCACGTGAAAGTCACTCATGTTTGGCTCATCGAGTAAATCAAATACTGTTTTGTGAAGCTCGTCGCTATTGGCGCTAACGTAACCAACTGGTTTATTTAGCATGTAGTAGCGCTTACCTAAAAATACCAACGGCGCTCCTTGAAAAAGCACTTCGTCTTGCTGATGAATATGAGAATCATGTGAGGTTACCACTTCGCCATTAACGCTTACTTCTTTGCGTTTTATACTAGCGCGCGCTTTTGAGCGAGGTAGCTCGGCTAAGTGGCTAATAAATTTATCTAAGCGGCAAGGGAATTTCATTTTGGTTCACATTTTTAGTCGGCTACAATGGGCGCGATTATAACGGATAGTGAAATACCATGACAGTGCAGAGCACACAAATTTTAAGCCTATATAAAGCAAAGGTTGCCTCTGGTGAACTTTGCTTTGATGTTGCTCAGCAAAATGCAGTGAGTGCGTTAAATATCTTGAGCGAGCAGTTGCAGACAAGCCATACTTGGTGGCAAAAAGCACCGTTAGTTAAAGGGGTTTATTTGTATGGACCTGTTGGGCGTGGTAAATCTATGTTAATGGATTTATTTTATAAAAACTTAGCTACGACTCAAAAACAGCGTTTACATTTTCATCATTTTATTGCGCAAGTACATGCTCAACTAGCGCAATTGCAAGGTCAAAAAAATCCATTAAATTTAATTGCAAAACAGTGGGCAAAAAATATTCGTGTGCTGTGTTTTGATGAATTTTTTGTGAGCGACATTGGTGATGCCATGATTATGGCAAGATTATTCGACGCACTGTTTAAACACGGTGTAGTACTGGTGGCTACCTCTAATGCAAAGCCAGAGCAGCTTTATTATAATGGCTTACAACGAGCGCGGTTTTTGCCCACTATCGATTTAGTAAATAATCATTGTCATATAATTAGTGTTGAAGGGATTGAAGATCATCGCTTTAGACACGGTAAAAATAGTAGTCACTATTTTATTGGCTTATCAGAGTCAGCGTTTAAATCTGCATTTTTAATTGACTATCCTACAGCAGTGCAAAGCAACACAATCAGTGTGCATGGACGTGAGTTACCTTATTTATTAAAAACCGATAATGCGTTAATGATTGATTTTATGGCGTTGTGCTCTGGTCCTCGTAGCGCTAACGACTACATGTTTTTAGCAAAGCAGTTTGATGTTTTATATATATCAAAGGTACCAAAAATGGGTGTAAATGCTACGGGTAAAGTTATTGTGCATGGCATTGAAGACAGCTACCAACGCGAAAAGCAAACATTAGATGAGCATACTTTAGATGACGAAGCGCGTCGTTTTATTGCGTTAGTGGATGAGTTTTACGATTGCCATAAGTTGCTGGTAATAAATGCCGAAGCCGACATTGACACTCTTTATACAGGCAAAAAACTAAGCTTTGAATATGCGCGAACACAGTCGCGCATAGTCGAAATGCAAAATTGGTAACGTTTTAGTTTGATGCAGATGTAGATCTTGCTAACGCGAAAATTGCGGCGCCCTTTAACCCTCTTTGTGAATAAGTTACTTAAAATTTTATTGTGCAAAGAGAAGTAAAAGAGGGGTAAATGAAAAGACCAAACATAGTAATTACGAGCTTTGCTCGTCACGCCAGCAAGCTGTGCGTCTACAAGTAAATTTAACCACAGCGTCAAATTTTACCGGTAGATACCATCTCTCATTTTAAGCTTCAAGGTCGTATTTAACTTTCTTGGAGCTTAAACGCTTCTTGGTTTTTTATTACACCAAAACATATATG
>NZ_WTLC01000048.1:0-30815 GCF_011378875.1 Pseudoalteromonas sp. Z9A5 | reverse complement strand
CCAAAGAAATTAAGGGCAATGCGAGAACGAGTGAAACGTTATATTCTTCCAGAAAAAAGAAAACGGCCCAAAAGTAGGACCGTTCGAATTTCAAAAACTCGGTACACCATTAAGTCAAAGCATGCTTAACTGAATGGTGTTAGCTAAAAATAGCGGCTTTTTAATGTTTATTAAACTCTAAAGGTCAGTAGTAAATCATTTACTTTACGAGAGCCTTCAACAAGTTCAGCCGACCCTTTAGCCACATTAAAGCTTAGGCTTAAATTACTGTCACCAAGCTCTTTGATTTGTGTAACATTAGCGCCTATGTCGCTACTAACCACCTGCTGTTGTTCTGCAGCAGTCGATATTTGAGTGGCAAGCTGTGATATTTCACTTATCTGAATAAAAATATCGTCAAGTGCAACTTGAGTTTGAGCTGTTGTACTTACACAATTATCAGCTTGATTTTTTGTGTTCTGCATTATTTTAGACCAATCAAATAAAGTACTTTGAATTTCTTTAATGGAACTATGAATTTGTGCTGTAGCATTTTGAGTTCTTGATGATAAAGCTCTAACTTCATCTGCAACGACGGCAAAGCCACGACCATGTTCGCCAGCACGAGCAGCCTCAATTGCAGCATTTAGTGCGAGTAAGTTAGTTTGATCGGCAATGCCTTCAATTTCACTCATTACCTGACCTATTTTATCAGCTTCTGACGCTAGGCTACTTGCGGTTGTAGCCGCTTGATCTACCTGACTGGCTAAATCAGACACCATTGAACTGTTATCAGCTATATGCTGTTTTATATTAGAGCAACTTTTATGTGTAACATTTACTTTATCAGCAGTGTGATGAGTGTTATTAGATATTTCGCCAATTGTTGAACTCATCTGTGCCATAGCTGACGCTATTTGTTCTAGGCGTTCACTCTGTGAAGCAATACCTTTTTCAGTTAATGTTGATTGCTCATCTAAGTGTGTCGCAATATTATTAAAGCTTAGTGTTGAATCTTGCATGCGACCAAGCACAGTTCGTAATTTGGCACTAAGCATTTGCTCCCTATAGTCACTGATACTATGAGGATTACTTCCGCTGTATATATAGCGCGAAACTGAATCAGATTTAGCTTTTTGCTTTTTTAATATTTTAGGGGTTGCAATTAATTCATCGTAATTAAATGCAATAACAAAAATGCAAACTAATAAATTAATTAGTGCTATAGCCAAAGAGCTTAATAGAGCAATTGCGATCAACCAAATTAATATGCCAATAATAGTAATGCTTTGCCTTACATGTGTTCTTTCTCGAAAATTATATAATGACTTACCTTTATTTAATTTATTATAAAGAGTTTGCGCATGTTGTTTTAGTTGCTGACTCGCTTTAGTTCTTACTGATTGATAACCAATTAATTGACCATGCTCAAAAATAGGCGTTACGAATGCATCAACCCAATAATAGCGTCCGTCTTTGCAGCGGTTTTTTACCATTCCACGCCAAGAATGACCTTGTTTTAAGGTAGCCCACATTTCTTTAAATGCAGCTTTGGGCATGTCAGGATGGCGCACAATACTGTGGTTTTCTCCAATGAGTTCTTGTGCGCTATATCCTGCAATATCGCAAAACTCATGGTTTACGTAAGTAATTACACCTTTAAGATCGGTTGTTGAGACGAGTTGTTGTGATTCATCAAAGAGAACCTCTTCATTTTTTAAGCTTTTATTACTGCTCACTGTATTTACTGCCATCCTTTATAGTTGGCGCTATTATATTGTTTACTAAGTACAAAGCAAAAAAATGGGCTGCTCTATAAGTACTTACAATTAAAACTTTACATTTTTATGATCTATATCAAGTGTTTTGATAATAAACTCTGATTAGTTGAAAGCGTCATGAATCTTTTTTATATAAAGGTCGGTCTATTGGTTTACTGAATTTAATACTTATGTATGCCGCAGATTAAGTATTTAATAAATTACACGCGCAAAGCAATTGTATAATGTTAAGAGCAATGGCAAGATTACGGTCTATAGTATGATGTTGGTCGTATCAGCTTATGTTCAAAGCAGGGCATGCAGCTATTAATCAAAAAAATTACATTGTTCTTAGCAATTTAATCTTGAGTAATAAGTGATTAGCCCCCATAACCCTATGATTAAGCCACGTGGCCCGAGGAAGCATTTTTTGACAACACATGATCTAACAAACGCACTTAACGCGTTATCAGCAGATGAGCACCAATACGCAGTTAAAGGCATTAAACGTGGCATTGAGCGAGAGTCGCTAAGAATACAAGGCAGTGGGGCTATTTCTGCTCAAGGGCATCCGAAAGGGGTGGGAAGTGCATTAACTAATGGGCATATCACAACAGATTTCTCCGAGTCTTTACTTGAATTTATTACTCCTGTTAGTGAGTCATCTGCACAAACTATTAAGCAATTAAAAGACCTGCAAAAATTTACTCTTGAAAAAATGGGTGATGAGTTACTTTGGCCTATCAGTATGCCGTGCTTTATAGAGCATCAAGATGACATAGTATTAGCTCAATTTGGTAGTTCTAATACAGGTAGAATGAAAACACTATACCGCGAAGGTTTGAAAAATCGCTACGGTAGTATGATGCAGGCAATTGCTGGCGTACATTTCAATATTTCATTTCCAGAAACGCTGTGGCAATCGCTGCATTCATTAAAGAAAAGTGATGCAACATTACAAGATTTCATTTCAGACGGTTACTTGGGCCTTATTCGTAATTTTAAACGCGAATTATGGCTGATTAGCTATTTATTTGGTGCATCACCAGCGTTATGTCATTCATTTTTACAAGGTCGAAAAACCGATCTGCCATTTAAAAAGCTCGGTAAAGGCACCCTTTATTTAGAAGTAGGTACAGCTCTACGACTGGGTAATTTAGGTTATACAAATAGTGCTCAATCTTCATTGCGTGTAATGTACAACTCGCTTGATGAATATGTAGTTGGGCTAAAAAAAGCAATTAATACACCTTCAGAAATTTATGGTGATATTGATGACTATACTAGTGCTGACCCTAAACAGCTTAATAAAAACATTCTGCAAATAGAGAATGAATTTTACTCACCAGTTCGCCCTAAGCGAAATGCAAAAAATGGTGAAACACCTACAGACGCATTACTTAGAGCCGGTATTGAGTACGTTGAAATTCGTGCATTAGACGTAAACCCGTTTAGTGAAGTTGGTATTGATATAGAGCAAATTCACTTTTTGGATGTATTCTTAACGTATTGTTTATTAAAAGATTCAATGCCAATGGATTGGAAAGAACAAGCGCGCAGTACTGAAAATCTTGATACCGTTGTAAATCAAGGTCGAGAAGAAGGCTTGATGCTGAATTTTAATGACCAACCTCGTAGCCTTCAATCGTGGGGTGATGAAATATTTGATCAACTGCGCGATGTAGCTAAATGGATGGATAGCGCTTATGGCGTTACTTATTATTCAAGTACGATAGAGCGAATGGCAACGTGGATACATAATCCTGTACTCACTTATTCTGGTCGTTATGTTAGTGAGCTAAAAGAATCTGGCTTAGATAATGGGCACTTTGCATTAGCATTAGCTAATAAGTACAAGCAAAGCCATCAAGAAGCTGATTATAGTGAGTTTTTAAAACCATGGCTTGAACAGCAAGTAGTTAAATCGAATGAGGCGCAAGTAGCAATTGAGCAAGCAGACACACAATCGTTTACAGCATTCTTAGATACGTACTTTAGTCATAAATAATTTAAACGCTAATTAAGTTCAAAGCAAAAAAAACGCAGCCCAAGATGGCTGCGTAAATATTCTTCAGGGATGAAACAATGCTGTACTGCTGCATTATAGAATCAGACCCACACTTTTTATAAAAGTTCAGTGAGATCTAAAAAATATGAAAAAAAATGCAATTATTTTATCTCTAGCTCTCACTTTAGCCGGTTGTGCTACAGCTCCTCCTAAGCAACCTGATGATATTTGTAAGATTTTTGAAGAAAAACCTAGCTGGTACTTTGATGCAAAAAATGCCCAAGAAAAGTGGGGTTCACCCAAGCACGTACTTATGAGCATGATGTATCAAGAAAGCTCGTTTAGACATGATGCCGCACCACCAATGGAGTATTTTTTATGGATAATACCAACAGGACGCGCAAGTGATGCTTATGGTTACTCACAGGCAAAAACACCCACATGGTCAGACTATATTCGCGAAACAGGTAACAATGGTGCCGACAGAGACGATTTTGATGATGCAATAGACTTCATGGCATGGTTTGTTTATAAAACGCATAAAGTAAATGCGGTTTCTAAATGGGATGCTTACTCGCAATACCTTAATTATCATGAAGGGTGGGGCGGATATAAACGTGGTACATATAAAAAGAAAAAATGGCTGATGAGCGTTGCTAATAAAGTTAAACATCGTGCAAGTCGTTATGGAGCGCAGCTTAAGCGTTGTGAGGAATCATTAGATAAAGGTTGGTTAGAGCGTTTATTTAGTTGATTTTATAAATAGCTGTTAGTAAAAAAGGAGCCATTGGGCTCCTTTTTTAGTTTTAATGCTTTCGTTTATTAGGCAGTATTTTAACCTGTTTTATCATGTTCTCTTTTACTTCGAGTACTTCAACAGGATAACCCGCAATACGTAAACTGATATTAGCATCAGGGATGTTTTCTAGGTATTCGATAATTAGTCCGCTAAGTGTTTTAGGTCCATCAAGTGGGAAATCCCAGCCCATCTCTTTATTTAAATCACGAACGTTTGCACCGCCATCAACAATACACGAACCATCTGTTTGAGTTGTAACCTCTTCACTAGGTGTACGTGTTTGTGTTGTTGTGAAATCGCCTACCACTTCTTCCAAAATATCTTCGAGTGTTACAAGACCTTGAATGTCACCATATTCATCAACAACTAAGCCAATACGTTCTTTGGATTGTTGAAACTTTAATAGCTGGGTGTTTAGTGACGTACCTTCTGGAATAAAGTAAATTTCACGTACGGCACGTAGTAACGAAGGCTTATCAAATTGCTCTTTTGTAAGTAAACGAAGTGCGTCGCGTGAGTGAATGAAACCTACAGCATCATCAATATTATCTCGGTAGAGTAATACACGAGTGTGTTGTGAGTATGTAAGTTGTCTGCTAATTAATTTCCATTCATCGTTAATATCTATCGCCACAATTTCATTACGTGGGATCATAATATCTTCAACGGTTACTTGTTCTAAATCTAAAATCGAAGTTAGCATGCTTTGATGGCGAGCAGGAAGTAGGGCACCTGATTCGTTAACCACTGTTTTTAATTCTTCTTTACTTAAGCTGTGCTCTTCTATTTGTGCTGTTGTTATACCAAACAATCGTAATAAACCATTCGTTAACCAGTTAATAATAAGCACAAATGGGAATAATATTTTTAATAGACCTTTTAAAACAACAGAGCTTGGAAATGCCACCTTTTCAGGATACAAAGCTGCAAGTGTTTTTGGTGTTACCTCAGCAAATATAAGTATAACGAGAGTTAATACCCCGGTCGCAATAGCAATACCTAAATCACCATACAAACGAATACCAATAATAGTAGCTACTTGAGCTGCAGCAATATTGACTAAGTTGTTACCAATTAATATTAAACCTATAAGCCTGTCCGGACGGCTAAGTAGTTTACTGACTCGTTTAGCTGCACGATGATCTTGTTTAGCAAGATGTCGCAGACGTATACGATTGATTGACATGATTCCGGTTTCTGAACCCGAAAAATAAGCAGAAAAAAGCACCAATAAACCTAAGATGATAAACAGGGTACTTGTCGATATGTCGTCCAACGATGGATCCTTTTCTTATAAATCAATGCGTATTAAGCTAGAGTGAGCAAGCAGAGTCAAGTTAAAACTTATTAAGTACTACTTCTTGTATGAAACGGCTACCAAAATAAGCAAGTGTGAGGATAAATGCTGCGACCATGATGGTAATAACGACTGGTTTTCCTCTCCATCCTTGTTTCATATGTCCTAATGCAGCTATCGCAAAAATTGCCCATGCGATTAATGACAATATCGTTTTGTGTATAAACTCTTTTGCAAACATTCCATCAAGAAATATAAACCCTGACAACAATGCTAAGGTAAGCAATATAGTGCCCAAATTAAGTAATTGATATAATTGGCGTTCAACTACCATTAGAGGAGGTAGATGACTATGCACTATAGCAAGGTCTTTACGTTTTAAGCGTTTATCAATAAAGTAAAACTGTACACCATATAAAGTAGCAATGATTAAAATACAGTAAGCAAGTAAAGATAATGAAATATGAGTAACGAGACCTACTTCAACATTAATACTTTGCAATAAAATATGGTGAGGAATAAATAAGCTGGCAATACTTAACAGAGCTGCAAAAGCATATACCACAGGCAACAGTAACGTAGCCGGAAACTTTAACGAGACGGTTGTAACTGATACAACAATGACCCAACAGGTTAATAAAGCCACATTAACAATACTTAAATCTTGACCGTCGGAACGAAATACAGAATTTACCAACAACAGCATATGCGCCACTATTGCAACCGTACTTAGTATTACAGTTACTTTTTGGCTAGGACCTTGTTTATGAAACAGTCGTGATAGCACGTGAGACGTTGCTAACACATAAAATAAACTGGCAATAATAGTTAAACTAATAATCAGCATTGTGCTTGGGCCACTTAATTTGAGTCAAAAAAATCTTGTTGTTATACAACCATTGTATTTTATAGCAAAGCAAATGGATAGACCTTAAAAAAAGAAACTCAACTAGCTGCACTTGAACACTGTATTGTCCGGCACCATTTACGGTATACTGTTTTTAATTCAAATTTAATAATATCAATCTCATCAATTAAGTGTCTGCATATAAAGACCTTTGATTAGGTTTGATATAACGTCTTATCGGAACCGATTCATGTTTGAGAACCTCCAAGAACGATTAGGTAAAACCTTAAAAAATATCAGTGGTCGTGGCCGCCTGACTGAAGATAATATTAAAGACACTCTTCGTGAAGTGCGTATGGCTTTTTTAGAAGCCGATGTGGCGTTGCCTGTTGTACGCGATTTTGTAAAACAAGTTAAAGAGCGTGCTGTAGGTGTAGAAGTTACAAAAAGCCTAAGCCCTGGCCAAGTATTTGTAAAAATAGTACGTGAAGAACTCGAAAAAGCCATGGGTGAGGCTAATGAAGAGCTAAGCCTAAATGCACAGCCGCCAGCTGTTGTTATGATGGCCGGTTTACAAGGTGCAGGTAAAACAACCAGCGTAGCTAAACTAGCGAAGTTTTTAAAAGAACGTAAGAAAAAATCTGTACTTGTAGTGAGCGCCGACGTGTACCGTCCAGCGGCAATCAAACAGTTAGAAACACTTGCAGAAGAAGTTGGTGTTGATTTTTTCCCAAGTGATATATCGCAAAAGCCAGTAGATATTGCTACAGCAGCAATATCTCATGCGAAAAAGAAATTTATTGATGTTGTATTAGTTGATACAGCCGGTCGTTTACATGTTGATAGCGACATGATGGACGAGATTAAAGATCTTCACAAAGCAATCAATCCAATTGAGACCTTGTTCGTTGTTGATGCAATGACAGGTCAAGATGCGGCAAATACAGCAAAAGCATTTGACGAAGCATTACCACTTACCGGTGTTATATTAACAAAAACCGATGGTGATGCACGTGGTGGTGCTGCTTTATCTATTCGTCACATTACGGGTAAGCCTATTAAGTTCATGGGTGTTGGTGAGCGTACTGATGCACTAGAACCTTTCCATCCAGACCGTATAGCGTCGCGTATTTTAGGCATGGGTGATGTACTTTCATTAATCGAAGAAGTCGAGATGAAAGTAGATAAAGAGCAAGCTGCCAGAGTTGCTGAAAAAGTATTTAAAGGTGCAGGGTTTACCCTTGATGATTTTGCTGATCAATTAAAGCAAATGAAAAGCATGGGTGGCATGATGTCTATGCTCGATAAGCTTCCAGGTATGTCTAACTTACCAGATGCAGTTAAAGGTCAAATGGGCGATAAAACATTTATTCAAATGGAAGCCATTATTAGCTCGATGACTAAAAAAGAACGTGCTCGCCCAGAAATCATTAAAGGTTCGCGTAAAAAACGTATTGCAGCAGGCTCTGGTACACAAGTACAAGAGATTAATAAGTTGCTTAAGCAATTTACGCAAATGCAAAAAATGATGAAAAAAATGAAAGGTAAAGGCGGCATGACCAAAATGATGCGTGGTATGAAAGGCATGTTACCACCTGGAATGATGGGTGGCGGTGGTCCTAAATTTTAAAAAGTACCATTAAGTTACTTTTTAAAATAATAGCGAATCATATTTAAAGGAGCAAATAGCTCCTTTTTTGTTGAATAAATTATGCATGTAATACACCTTTAACCCTTATTTGTCGTTGAGATCACGGTTTAACCTACTAAACTGCCTTTTAGGTTCACTTCTTACTTGCGTTATTGCCAAAAACTCGTACAATTCCCCAGCTCCCCATTCTGGGGAGTAAATCTTATTAATGAAAACAGTCAATCTTTATAGAGGACGGTATGGTAACTATTCGTTTGCAACGTGGTGGCGCTAAAAAACGCCCTTTCTATCAAATTGTGGTTGCGGATAGCCGTTTCTCGCGTGACGGTCGCTTCATCGAGAAAGTAGGCTTTTTTAACCCAATTGCTTCAGGTCAAGAAGAAAAAATTCGTTTAGATTTACCACGTGTTGAACACTGGGTAGGTCAGGGCGCATCTCTTTCAGATCGCGTAGCTAAGTTAGTAAAAGACGCTCGTAAAGCGGCTTAATAGGCGTAAGTGTAACCATGAGTCAAGAGAACACCTCATCAATAATTGTCGTAGGAAAGCTCGGTGCCCCATATGGTATAAAGGGCTGGCTTAAGGTACATTCATTTACTGATGATCCCGTAGGGATCTTCGATTTCAGCCCGTGGTTGATAGGGCAGCAAGGTAAATGGCAGTCCTTAGAAGTGGTCGACTGGCGTCGCCACAACAAAGGCTTTATCGCTAAATTTGCGCAGGTAAACGACCGAGACGAAGCAATGGCTTATACCCATGCTGAAATCTCAATGGATGCAGCGCATTTACCAGAACTCCCGCAAGGTGAGTTCTATTGGCGAGATCTCATTGGCATGTCTGTTGTAACCGATAAAGGTTATAGCTTAGGTATTGTTGATGACCTGATGGAGACAGGATCAAATGACGTACTGGTTGTGAAAGCAAACAGTAAAGACGCATTTGGTCAAGCTGAGCGTTTGATTCCTTTTTTAACTGATTCAGTTATTAAAGAAGTTAAATACGACGCAAGAGAAATTACCGTAGACTGGGATCCTGGTTTTTAATGACGCAAACTAGTTCATTATGGGTAGGGGTGATAAGCCTTTTTCCAGACATGTTTGACGCTATTACAGACCAAGGTGTTACCGGTCGCGCAGTAAAAAATGGCTTAATTGATTTTAACTGCTGGAATCCACGAGACTACGCTTTAGATAAGCATAGAACCGTAGATGACCGTCCTTACGGGGGCGGACCTGGTATGTTAATGATGGTTGAGCCATTAAAAAAAGCGATTGCCGAAGCTAAAAAAGCAGCTGGCGATGGTGCTAAAGTAATTTATATGTCCCCGCAAGGGCGCAAACTTGATCAGCAAGGCGCTAGCGAACTCGCTAACTCTAAAAAACTGATTTTGATTGCCGGTCGCTATGAAGGTATAGATGAGAGAATAATAGAGTCATACGTTGACGAAGAATGGTCAATTGGTGATTTTATTTTGAGTGGTGGTGAACTACCTGCCATGACATTAATTGACGCAGTAGCGCGATTGGTGCCAGGTGTGTTAGGTCATAATCAGTCGGCAGAACAAGATTCATTTTCGGATGGCTTGTTAGATTGTCCACACTATACACGACCAGAAACATTGGACGACAAACAGGTGCCTGCTGTATTGCTCAGTGGAAACCACCAAGAGATAGCAAAATGGCGGCTTATGCAGTCATTAGGCAGAACTTGGCTACGACGTCCTGACTTGTTGCATAACCTAGCTCTGACTGAGGAGCAAGCGGTATTACTCGCGAAATTTCAGCAAGAGTACCAAAAAGCTTGTGGCTAGAAGACAGTTACACCTAGGAAAGTGAGAAACATAATGGCAAAAGTAAACCAAAATATTATTAAAGCGCTTGAAGATGAGCAGCTTAAAACAGACGTACCTGCATTTGGCCCTGGTGATACAGTGGTTGTACAGGTAAAAGTAAAAGAAGGTGCAAAAGAGCGTCTACAGGCCTTTGAAGGTGTTGTAATCGCTAAGCGTAATCGTGGTCTTCACTCAGCATTCACAGTTCGTAAAATTTCGAACGGTGAAGGCGTTGAGCGTGTATTCCAAACGCACAGCCCTCTTATTGATAGCGTAACAGTTAAGCGTCGCGGTGCAGTTCGCCGTGCTAAGCTTTACTATCTACGTGAGCGTTCTGGTAAATCTGCACGTATTAGAGAAAAGCTTAACTAATACGCGTTATTTATCAACGCAAAAAAACGGGTTGCATCCTTTGGGATGCAGCCCGTTTTGGTTTTTATAAATAAATTTATAATTAATAAAGTAGTCACATTAAACTGTATTTATATTAGTTGTATTTAATACCAGTTTTATTCCTGCATTAGATGTTCTAAACAATTAAATAGCACACCGCATTAAAAGTCACTTATTTACTCAACCTAATAACATCATAAGTATCTAGTTATGATTTAAGAGGTGTAGAGCCCAAAATATACCTGCTTTATATAAAACTACTTAAAGGTTGTAAGCTTTAATCTGTAGAGCCAATATTTCAATTTAATTAGAATTATAAGTAATAACATCCATTAAATACGGCTTTGCCTTTTTACCTCACTTTTTGTTTACTAAACTAGATCTGCTCTTTTAACAGCTAACGTATCCTGTTAGTATTTATCGTATTGATTAGTTTACTTATATGTAAATTTAAATTTACGATTTAATGTTTTAAGGTGGGACAAGAACGTGGCAGATATTATAGATTTAGCCCAGTTAAGAGATGGTATAGATGAATGCGATACTCAACTGGTTGCCTTACTTGCAAGACGTAATGGAATCACTCAAAAAATAGGTGCATTTAAACAACAAACGGGTGCGCCATTGCATGATCCAGAGCGAGAAGCTCAGTTATTAGCAGCAAGACGCCAAGAAGCAATAAATCAAAATGTAAGCCCCGATTTAGTTGAAGATATACTTAGACGAATGATGCGCGAAGCGTATCAAAATCAACAGTCTAAACTTGCTTGTGTTGCATGTGATCTTTCACCAATTGTTATTGTTGGTGGGGAAGGTGTTATGGGTAAATTGTTTGCTAAACAATTTGAGCGTTCTGGTTATGAAGTAAAATCCCTCGATAAACATAATCAATCACAAGCAGTAGATATTTTAAAAGGTGCAAAGCTTGTTTTAATTAGTGTGCCAATTAACTCATTAGAAAAAGTGGTTAACGATTTACCTAAACTCGACGATGATTGTCTATTAGTAGATATTACATCGGTTAAACAAGCACCAATAAAAGCATTAAAAGCAGCACATAGTGGTCCCGTCGTAGGACTTCATCCTATGTTTGGTCCAGATATTTCACATTGGGTAAAACAAACTGTAGTGGTTTGTGAAGGACGAGACCCTAGCGCAGCTAAAGGATTATTAAATCAGTTACAGGTATGGGGTTGCCAACTTGTAGAGCTGAATGCAAAAAAACACGATGAAGCAATGCAAATAATCCAAGTAATGCGCCATTTAACAACGTTTGTTTACGGACAGTTTTTAGCAAAGCAAAGCCATACACTAGAAGAGTTACGCAGCTGTTCGTCACCAATTTATCAGCTTGAATTAATGATGGTAGGGCGTTTGTTTGCTCAATCTCCAGAGCTGTATTCAGATATTATGTTGGCGCAATTTGATGATGTGGAAAATTTACTCGCGCAATACCAAGACACATTTGCACAAACGCTGGATAAACTAAAAGCAGGAGATAAAAGTGCACTTATTGATGCTTTTGCTGACGCTAAGGTATATTTTTCAGATTCAACTGAGCACTTTTTAACACAAAGCAGAAGCCTATTAAATAAAGCTAATGATGCAAAAGTGCTTGATTAAACAGGTAAGCTAATAATATAGCTAACTCGTTTGAGTTATTAAAAAGGTCTATTTATTACAAATAGACCTTTTTAGTATGCGGTAATGCTATATAGATTCTAAGTATTAACGCTAACCGCTTGGAGTGATTCACTCTGGTAACACCCAAGTATACGAACGTATTGCGTGTATTCTTTTAGCTCTTCTAGGGCTTCTTTTACTTGGCTATCGGCTAGGTTTGCTTCTAAGTCCACATAAAACACTTCTTCCCATGGGTTACCTGGCATTGGACGAGACTCAAGCTTAACCAAGTTTATTTTGTGCTGTTTAAAAATCATTAAGGCATCAGCCAATGAACCAGCTTGTTGCTTTGTTGACATAATTAAACTTGTTTTAGTTGGTATCTGATTTGAAACTTGTAAAGGCTTACGAGAAACAACAATAAAGCGACTATGATTTTCGCTTTGATTCGCAAGGTTTGACTTAATTACTTCTAACCCTACGTTTTTACCAGCCTGTGCAGAGCCAATTGCTGCACTATTTGGTGTAGTTAATGCCGACTGTAGTGCGCTTGATGTTGAGTCGCAGGTTTCGTGTTGTAAATCGCCAAGCCCTTGTAAAAAACGGCTACATTGCGCAAACGGCTGAGGGTGAGCGAATATTTTAGTAAGTTGACTTAGCTCTGTGTTTGGTACCGTTAGAAGGCAGTGTTCAACACTATGAGTTACTTCACCTACAATCGAAACTTGAGCATGTTGTAATAAATCAAATACTTCATTGATACTACCTGAGCTTGTATTTTCGATAGGAAGTAACCCAAAGTCAGCTTGACCGTTCTCTACTTTACTCGTTATTTCGTCAAACGAGGTACAGCCAATTTCAATGAGTTTTCCTGGGCGACGGCTAAAATATTTGTGACATGCTAATTGACTATATGAACCTTGACCGCCTAAATAAGTAACACGATGGGTTTCAGTAAGTGCATCTGGGTTTAAGTTTTTTTGCAGCATCGCTTGTTGATGTAAAACAGAGTCTTCCAAAATAGTTTGAAAAACATTGTTTACGTAGTAAGCATCTAAACCAAGTGATTTACCGTAGCCAATTAGCTTTTCTAATAATGCAAGTTCACGTGCTTCATCGCGAATTGGTTTGTTATTGGCAATTTTGTATTCAACCACACCGTGACTAATCCGGCGACGTTTAGCTAATAACACAAGCAGGTCGGAGTCTATCTCATTTATATCGTGTCTTAGGGTATTTAATACATCATTTGTCATTTTGGTTTCCTCATTCCAAAAAAATAAGCCGTGATTACACAGCAAAAACAAAAAAGCCTCCCAGTTGGGAGGCTTTACTATTCGATTGATTTTATCTCACAAACAGATCAGCCTCTTTTATATAAAGAAGCTAAAAAACGAAAAAAATATGTTTGAGTAAATAATATTCATCGTAGCAATGTATGTAGAGTTGCAAGTAATGTCAATAAAGAGTTTGTACTTAAATAATACGTTAAGTCATATTTATTTTTTAACGAGTGTGATTTTTTAAAAAGTTAACAAAAAATTTATAATTAAGGTCTGGATCTGGTATATTTCCTAACTACAAACTCAAATAATAACAATTACTAATAATAAGGTTCGCCTGTGGTGTATCGACGCCCTCCATCGCGTTTTGGATTGAATTCTTTAAGTGTAAAATTATCGCTGCTTATTTCTGCAATTTGTTTGATTGCGGGTGTGTGTGCTGCTGCTTTAATGCTTAAATCAGAAGAAAAGCAACTCGTATTTGAAGAGCACGAAGTACTAAAAAGCTCTACTGATTTATTAATAAACCAATTTAATGAACGCATTAAAACAAAAGAAAATATTGCTCAGCAAGCTAACAATGTAGTAACAGAACAACTTTTTTCAAAACAACAATCAATTGACCTTAAAAACAAAGCGCAATTACAATTTAATAACGATGGCTCAATTAGAAGTGCATCACCAGACGGTTTATCTGCTGCTTACCTACCTCAAGAAAATTATTCACCATTTTATAAACAGTTAATAAATGATTCAGAGTCGTTATGGCGAATAATTGCACCGACCTTAGTACACGACTTTTTTAATTTTTACCTTATTACACAAGACAATTTTATTCGCATATCGCCACCCGATTGGGCATTAAATACACCTGCGGGATATAAATTTAAAAGCGGTTCTAGTTTTAACTATGCAACAGGTGAGAGTACTTCAACTCGCGAGCCTAAGTGGTCGCAAGTGTATTTTGATAAAGTGTGGCATAAGTGGGTAATTAGCTTACTTGTTCCTGTTTATGTTGATAACGAATTATTAGGTGTAACGGGCAACGATATAGCACTTAATACTTTAATATCTCATTTGCCTGTTGGTGATAAAGAAAAGCATCTGCTGGTATTTGATAGTAAAGGTCAAGTGTTAGCACATCCAGATATAACCCCTGAACTATTAACAAGTTATGGAGTTAAAGGCAAAGCACTTAATTCAAAGGATTTTGTTAATGATGAGCTACAGTCAATCATTAATGAAGCAATAAAAATGCATCTTCCTGAATATGCCAATTCATTTAAAGAAAATGATGAGGCACATATTATTAATATTCGTAAGATTGACGATTTAGATTGGTATATAGGTGTTTATAAAAAGCGTTCTTCCACACTATCAGCTTTACAAGATTTGAAGCTGAAGTTTTTTGGACTTTTTATTCTATATGCAATTTTAGTTGCTTTGTTACTACATCAAGCGCTTTATCAACTTGTACTTCGCAGGCTTCATACCTTGGTTTATGCAGTTACAAGCTTTGGTCAAGGGCAGTTACAAATTGAATTTCCACCAGAAAATAAAGATGAGATTGGTACTCTTAATGGCTCATTTAGAGACATGACTGTAGAAATTCGTAAACTTATAAATGGTTTAAATCAACGTATTACTGAAAAAGAAATTGCTGAAAAAGCGGCAAATCGTCTATCTAAAGCCGTTGCCTTTTCAGGTACTGGGGTGGTGATAACAGATGAAAACTTTATTATTGAGTACGTAAACCCTAAAATGCTTGAAATGACTGGTTTTCCAGAAAAACACTTTAACAGAGCGCCTTTGCTAAACATTATAGCGACAGAAATGGCTATTTTAGTTGACGATATAGATATTGATTTACGCAGTAGAAATTATTGGCGAGGCGATACACTTATTCAAGGGTTAGATAAACAGCCTATATGGGTATCGCTTAGTGTATCTCCAATTCATGAAGATGACGGTAAAATAACGAGTTATGTAGCTTCTGCACAAGATATTTCGTTTGTAAAAGAAAGCCAACGTAAAATGGAGCAACTTGCATACTTTGATACGTTAACGGGTTTAGCAAACAGAACATTTTTTAGAATGCAATTGCGAAAATCAATGGCGCTTGCAGAGCGAGGACATTATGCCTTTGCGCTGTTTTATTTTGATTTGGATGAATTCAAACGCATAAATGACACGCTTGGACATGATGCTGGCGATCAACTATTAGTCGAAGTTGCTAACAGGCTGAAAAAACGCCTTAGAGCTGAAGATACCATTGCACGTTTGGGTGGAGACGAATTTGCGGTTTTACTCAGTGGAATAGAAAATCAAACACACGCAACAGATGTCGCGAATACAATTCAAAAAACGTTAAATGTTCCAATTAAGCTTGGTAGTAATGAAGTTATTGTGAGTGCGAGTATAGGTATAACAATGGCTCCTTACGATAGTCTTGAAGAAGACCAATTATTAAAACATGCTGATTTAGCGATGTACGAAGCAAAAGCAAAAGGGCGTAATACATTCCATTTTTATAGCCAAGAACTTAATGCAGCCGCTAATGAGCGGTTGTTTATCGAAAATGAACTTCGACAAGGCTTAAAAGAAAAACAGTTTGTTGTTTATTATCAGCCTCAGGTTGATAGTCGTAATAATAATGTAGTGGGTTATGAAGCGTTATTAAGATGGTTTCATCCAACCGAAGGCGTTATTTGCCCAACTAAATTTATTCCGATTGCAGAAGCAACAGGTTTAATTGTTGAGTTAGGTGAATGGGTATTACAAGAGTCATGTAATTTTGCCGCCAGGCTGAAAGAGCAAGGACGAGAAAATAATATTTCAGTTAATTTATCTGCACGCCAATTTAAAGACGCAAGCTTAGTTCCAACACTAAGTAAAATGATTATTAGATCAGGTGTATCAGCTAAGCGGATTCATTTAGAGCTTACTGAAAGCATGCTAATGGGTAATGTAGAGGCTGCTATAACGCAATTACATGAACTTAAAGCGTTAGGTATTTCAATCTCTATAGATGACTTTGGAACCGGTTACTCATCATTAAGTTATTTGAAACGATTCCCCGTTGATATATTAAAAATTGACCGCTCATTTGTAAAAGATATACCAGAAGACAGTAACGATATGGAAATTACAGCGGCTATAATTGCTATGGCACAAAAATTAAAATTAGACGTAGTTGCTGAAGGTGTTGAGACGATAGAGCAGGTACAGTTTTTGCAAAATAATAATTGTTTCATTGTGCAGGGTTACTATTTTAGCAGGCCAATTCCTGAAAGTGATTTACCACACCTGTTTGAAAAATTAGGTGATCCCCTCACTTTTTCATAAATATAAAAATTGCGGGATTAACCTCCCGCAATTTTCACTTTAAATTTTAAGCTTTCTAAAATCGCTTTTAATTTATCTCGGTCATCACCTTGAACTTCAATTACGCCCTCTTTAACAGCGCCGCCTTGACCCATTTTGCTTTTAATTGTTTTGGCCAATTTTTTTAAATCATGTTCCTTTGGTTCTATACCTACAACCAGCATAACACCTTTACCCTTACGACCTTTTGTTTGACGTTCAATACGTACAAAACCGTCTTTAAAAATTTTACCAGACACTTCTTTTTCTGGTTTTGGCTGGGTTATACGCCCCATATCCGTTGAATATACTAACTGACTATCACTCATACCTAACCTGTATAGATAAAATGAATTAAACAATGCCGTAAATGATAGCAAATTTGCGCTTGTGTGTTTTTATTTTTGCTAATTACTTTTAACAGGTTATATTTAGTTCAAAGGAAATATTATTAGGAACCGTATATGAGTTTAACTAAAAATGAATCAGTTGATGGCACTACGTTAACAATCCAAATTAAAGGTAAGTTTGATTTTAATTTAGTGCAGTCTTTTCGCCAGGCATACGCGCAAATAAGTAAAAGCACAGTTAAGGTAGTTATTGATTTAAGAGAAACAGAATACATGGATAGCTCAGCGCTTGGCATGTTACTAAATATGAAAAAAACGATAGAGAGCCAAGTTAGCACAATTGAGATAAGTAACTGCCAACCACAACTTAGGAAAATATTACAGATTTCACGTTTTGATAAAAAATTTGATATTTCCTAATGATGCATGTGCTAATTGTAGATGATCAGGCGCTTAACCGTATTTTGCTAAGTAAAATGCTAGAGCACAAAGGGTATAAAATATCCATGGCTTATAATGGTCTCGAGGCTTTAAAGGTACTTGAGAAAGAGCCTATAGATATTGTTTTACTCGATGTATTAATGCCTGTAATGGATGGGTTTGAAACAGCACAAAAAATAAAGAAATACTTTAGTGAAGTATATCTACCCATTATTTTTATTACATCATTAGATGATCAAGCTAGTTTTGAGCGTTGTTTAGAGGTTGGTGGTGATGACTTTATTCGTAAGCCTTTTGAAAAAGTCATTTTATATGCAAAAATCAAAGCCCACAGTCGTACTCGCGAGCTAAGTAAAAAAGCGAATGAGCAAAAAAAGCTGCTTGAATATCATCATAATCAAACCGAGCGTGAACATGAAATTATTGAACATATTTTTAATAATTCATTAGAAAATCAAGGAAAGTTCAAAGAGCATCTCGATTTTAATTTATCACCAGCTTCTATGTTTAACGGAGACATGTTTTTAGTCGCACAAAGCCCAATAGGTAACTTGTATTGCATGCTTGGTGATTTTACAGGTCATGGTCTTGCAGCAGCGATAGGTGCGTTGCCTGCGTCTCGCGTGTTTTATACAATGGTACAAAAAGGCATGGCAGTGAATGATATTGCCAGCGAAATAAACATCCTTTTATATAACTTGTTACCAGGACATATGTTTTGCGCTGCAACAATTGTAGAGCTTAGTGCTTCAGGTAAAAGTATATCAGCATGGTTAGGTGGGTTGCCGGATGCTTATTTAATTGATAGAGAAGGTAATGTAAAGCAAACATTAGAATCTCAACATATGGCATTGGGGATTTTAGATGAGCATGAGTTTGAGTATGAAGTAATTCACTTTGAAACAAATCAAGAAATGCGTTTGGCATTGGCAACTGATGGAATTATAGAAACAAGCAACAAAGATGACGTTTTTTTTGGCGAAGAGCGTTTTTTACAAATATTAAAAAGCAAAACAATGATTAGCTGTGAAAACATTGTAGATAATCTTAACCAGTTTGCAGATGGAAGCGAGCAGCAAGATGATGTAAGTATTGTTTTGCTTAATTGTTTACCTTTAGCACCAGAAGAAAAAGCACGAGAAGCTTTTTCTACATTGGCATTTAATTTATCACTAAGTTTAAACGCCAAACAAATAAAGCAAACGGATCCTGTTTATGATGTGGTTAATATTTTAAGTAGTGTAGGGGGGTTAAATGCACATCGTTCAAATATATTTTTACTTCTCTCGGAAGCTTATAATAATGCGCTTGATCATGGCGTCTTGGGGCTAGATTCGAATATTAAACAACAAGATGATGGTTTTTTCAAATACTATGAAATGCGAGAAAAAGCACTCGCCTCATTAGCTGACGCAATGATTATTATTGATATGCGTTATTGCCCAGACACACTGAGTTTATATTTTATTATTTGCGATTCAGGACGAGGGTTTAACAGTAAACCAGACGAGTCTTCAAGTAGCAATAATGAGTTTGGTAGAGGTCTTTCTCTATTAGAGGAAATTGCAGAAAAAGTGACGTATAACGCCAGTGGAAATCAAGTGGAAATGTGTTACAAGCTAAGTTAGAGGAGTTAGAGAAGTTAGTGTTTCGTAGTCTACTTAATAGTTATATGCTTTTGTACAGCAAGGGGTATGTAAGCTCCTTATAAAGAGACAAAAGCGCCACATAAAGAATACAGCGACTGTTTAAAGACTTTTCTTACGAGCATGGCTTTTTTACTCCCTTTTAATTATGCATTAGGTTACAAATTACTCGCCATTATTTAATTACTCTAAATATAATAAATTCTGATCCTGAAAGCTCGACATGCTCTAGCTCTCTAAAAATATCCATGCTATTATTCTTGAAACTTTAGATGTATGGATGGCTAAATGATTTCTTCTTACCTACAAAAAGCACAACTTAGTGTTGACTCAAACCTAATTGTAACTGAGCTCGAAAAGCTTGAGCAATACCTTGCAAGCTCATCTTTGTCAGAAGTTCGCTGGCAGTATCAAATTCCTGAATTAGGAGAGGGAGGGGCGTGTAGTTTATTTGGTTACCTTCAAGATGAACCATTTAAGTTAACTGACTATGTAAAAAAAGATGAGGCAACACAAGCTAAGCTTGCTAACTTACAAAACATAGTTAATTACATTGAACAACAAACAGGTGTTGATTGGTATGGAATATATCAGTCAACAAACACAAGCGATGGTAAGCAGTTATTAAAGTTGGCTTATCATGGCGTGCCAAGTCGTCCTTTATTTCCTTTAACTGAAGCATTTGCAGCGGGTAGTAATAATGTTCAAGTTGCTTTATCAAACACAGGGCGTGTTATTAATAATGTTGAGCAATATTTAGCTCAAGGTGGCGAATACTATACGTGCGATCCAAAAGTAAAGTCAGAAGCATGCTTACCCCTTTTTAATTCACATAACGAATGTGTAGGGATTGTTGATGCAGAGGCATTTAAAAATGACTTTTTTGATGAAAAGTCTCTAGCGATATTAATCGCATGCTGTATTAAAATTCCTCACTTTCTAGTGTAAATAACACTAGTCAATATGATGTGCTTTTATGTTAAGCTTAAACCAACAGCTAACCCCTAAATAACGATAAGAGATAGCCAATGTTCTCAGTATTAAAACCATTACCAACAGATCCTATTCTTGGCCTTATGGCGGCCTATAAACAAGATACCAACCCTAATAAAATTGACTTAGGTGTAGGTGTTTACAAAGATGAGCAAGGCAATACGCCGGTATTAAAATCGGTTAAAAAAGCTGAAGCGTTTCGCCTTGAAAACGAAACTAGCAAATCTTACATTGGTTTAGCGGGTAATTTAGATTATTGTCAAAAAATGGAAAGCCTGTTACTTGGCGAGCATAAAGCATTATTAGCTAATCGAGTGCGTACAGCACAAGCTCCTGGTGGTACCGGTGCACTTCGCGTTGCTGCTGAATTTATTAAGCGCTGCAATAAAGACGCTACCGTGTGGGTAACTAATCCAACGTGGGCTAATCATATTAGCTTATTTGAAGCTGCTGGCTTAACGGTAAAAGAATACCCATATTACGATTACGAGAATAAAGACTTACTGTTTGACGAAATGATAAACACACTTCAAAAAGTGCCAAAAGGTGATGTGGTTTTACTACATGCGTGTTGTCATAACCCAAGCGGTATGGATTTAAACGAAACACAGTGGAACACAGTTGCTGAACTTGCAAAAGAAGTGGGCTTTACACCACTTGTTGATATTGCATACCAAGGCTTTGGTGCTTCACTTGAAGAAGATGCACGTGGCTTACGTATTTTAGCCGATGCAGTAGAAGAGCTAATTATTTGTTCTTCATGCTCTAAAAACTTTGGTTTATACCGCGAGCGTATTGGTGCATGTTCACTTATTGCAAAAGATAGTGCGACAGCTGATATTTCAAACTCGGTAATGTTAAGTGTTGTACGTAGTATTTACTCAATGCCACCAGCGCATGGTGCAGATATTGTTAATACTATTTTAAGTAGCACTGAGCTTACACAAATGTGGCATTCAGAGCTTGATGAAATGCGTAGTCGCATAAATGGTCTACGTACTTTAATTAAAGAAAGCTTAGCAACTAAAGATATTGCTCAAGACTTCTCATTCATTGAGCGTCAAAATGGTATGTTTTCTTTCTTAGGTATTAATAAAGAGCAAATTGCTCGCCTACAAAAAGAATACGGTATTTATATTGTTGGTTCTAGCCGTGTAAATGTAGCTGGTGTTAGTAAATCAAATATTGAATACTTTTCGAATGCTGTAGCTGACGTTTGTAAATAAACGCAGTTAATAAAAAAACCGCACATCATTAATAATGATGTGCGGTTTTTTTTAGCTAAATTTAACTAAAGAGAAACTACTTCTAACCAATTGCAGGAATAAGCCCAGCCATTTGCATAAACTGCGCAGCAATAATTGTTATACCGCATACAGCGGCTATACCAAGCCCTATATTCCCGCTTTTTACTTTATAACCTGTTTTTTCTGATGAAGCTCGTTGTTTATAAACCATTGCCACAGGTAAGAATATCGCAAGTACTACTAATGCAATTGCAGCGTATCCCAGTGCCATAATAAATCCTTGAGGATAAAATATTGCAAAACCGAGAGGTGGGATAAAGGTAATTAATGCAGTTTTAATACGGTCTGTTTTGTTATCACCTTTTTTAAAGGCATCAGCAAAAAAGTCGAATAAGCCCAAACTCACACCTAAAAATGAAGTTGCGAGCGCTAAGTTTGCAAAGAGTTTAACGGCAATTGCCACATTAGGGCTATGAGCAATACTCGCAACACTTGCAACAAATCCACTGAGTCCTTCACTGTTAAGTAAATCCTCTTGGCTCATAACTCCTTGGCTTAATAACTGCCAAAAAATATAAATCACCAATGGTAATGCAGCACCTGCAATCATTACATTACGTAGTACTTTTATTTCAAGACCTACATACTTAACAATAGAAGGAATAGATCCATGAAAACCAAACGAGGTAAATATAACCGGAATAGCCGAGAGAATTAAACCTTGCTCTACAGGCATTTCTAATAAATGCGTACTTTGCACATACGGCGATAGCATATAAAACAGGCTGCCTAATACAATCATTTTTATAGTAAAAAGCACTCTATTAAATTGATCCACCTTACTTGTGCCAAGTGTTACTACACTCGCAATTACAATTGCTAGTAAAATTGAGCCAAATTGTGGAGCTATACTTACATTAAAGCCAGTATTTATTCTCTCTTGGAGTTGCGCGCCGCCACCTGCAATATAAGCAGCGCATAGAGCATAAAATAAAAATACCATCGAAAAGTTAGCAATATATTGCCCGCGTTTGCCAAGCCATAACTTTGCTAAGGTATTTAAAGTTGCATCGCGTGGTGCATATTGGTGTAGTTCTAACATAAGCAATGCTGTGTAGGTCATTAGCATCCAACTTCCTACAATGAGTATAAGCGCAGTAGTAAAGCCTAAGCCCGCAGAAGCGATTGGAAGTGCCAACATGCCTGCACCAATGGTTGTTCCTGCAACAATTAACATGCTACCTATTGTTTTATTTTTAAGCACTTAATAATCCTGATAAATCGTGAGAGATATGCACGATATAACTAGTTTGCCAAAACTTAAATAGTTTTGTAATAAAATACTGCAATTAAACCGCAGCTTCTAATTTAAAACTGTTTTTTAACATATTAAAAAGTGATTAAGTAAGTATCAATCAGCATTTTAAATGTATAATTTAACATCATTTATTTTAATTACTTAGCAAGGAATGGCGCGTGCCAATTAAAGCATCCTATTTTTTAATGGTTCTTATATGGTCTACTACTCCGCTGGGTATTGTATGGAGTAGTGAAACTGTATCGCCAACGCTTGCTGTATTAATGCGTATGCTGGTGGGATTGTTTTTGGGTGGCTTAATTGTTGCCATTACAAACATTAGAGTACCTTGGAGTAAAAATGCATGCCTACTTTATTTTTATTCGAGTATAGGTATTTTTGGCGGCATGTTACTGAGTTATATGGCAGCTAAAACAGTCCCTTCAGGTATTATTTCGCTTATGTTTGGCTTGGCGCCTATTTTGTCGGGGTTGCTTGCTCAACAGTTATTAAATGAACCTAAATTTAGCCCAATTAAGTTAGCTTCGTTAGCGTGCGCTTTAATCGGCTTATATTTTGTAAGTTATAACCAAGTACAAAACTCACAAACTCAAGGGCTAGGCTTACTGTATGTGTTTATGGCTGTGTGTTTTTTTAGTCTAAGTGGCGTGATGATAAAACGTGTACAAATAGCAATTCATCCTATGGCGACCACATTTGGTGCTTTAGTTTTTGTAACTCCTTTATTTTTTATGGCTTGGTGGTTGCTTGATGGTGAATTACATATAGATAGTTGGAGTGCTAAGTCTTTATGGGCTATTGGTTACTTGGGTATATTTGGGTCGCTAATAGGGGCATTAGCTTACTTTCATGTATTGCAAAACCTAAATGCTAGTACGGTATCGCTTACTACACTTATTACGCCAAGTTTTGCTTTAGGCTTGGGTGCTTGGCTTAATAATGAATCACTTAGTAAGGAGTTAATTATTGGTGCTGTTATTATTTTAATTAGCTTAGGTGTATTTCAATTTGGTGATAAATTTTTTAAGCGAAATAAATTAAACATTAAGGGCTAAATGCCCTTAAGTATTACATTTTAGCTATTTGAATAATTAAACGGCGGTTTTTGTCGCGACCTAAAATATTGTCGTTGGTATCTACAAAGCGTTTTTCGCCTAAACCGGTTGTTTGAACTTTTGCTTCATCTACACCCAAACTCACCATGTAATCTTTTATTGTTTTAGCACGCTTGCGCGAAAGATCTAAGTTATTCCAACGTCCACCGTAGCTATCGGTATATGAATCAATACTAATAGATTCAATGCTCACGTCATTTTTTAAATATTCAGCAATTTTATTTAAACGTTGTTGAGATGACTTAGTTAATTTACTGCTGTTCGATTGATAGTTCATAACAGTAAATGATATATCTTCGAAGCTGTAGGGGAGTAACTCATCCCGACACTGTAAAAATGCCCAATAAGCTTGTTTAAAATTAACGCTCGATATACCAACGGCAATTTTATCGGCACTGTTTTGCCAGTCTTGATAGTAAAAAGTAGGGTAGTAGCCCTTTTCTAGTTCGGTTAGCATTTCCCAAGCTGTTTTGTTGCCAAGTTCACCGTCAAACTTTTTAAGTAGTTTCATGTTAGCAATATCACGGGCTGGTAAGCCTGCTCGCCAAGACGGTGGAACTGCTTTTAAACCAGCAATCGCGTAATTATCTGGGCGTACAACCATATCTAAATTAAAGGTTAGGTTTTTGTTTTTACTTGCTGAAGCTTTAAAAACGGCTTCACCATAATATGGAACTTCATGATTTAATTGGCATTGTAAGCGTGTTGTTTTAACTAAGTCCCAATTAGAGTTGTCTTGGTTTGCAGTGTATTGGCGCATAGCAGCGTGGGCGCTACCGTTTAACAGTGCACCGGTTATACTTAGGCTAATAAATAACAACTTAAAAGTCATGGGGTATTCTCCAATAAATCAGGCATGCCAATAATTTGGCAAAATGCAGCGTAATTACTATTAAAAGTAAATTACGCTTAGCTAGCTATGAATGTAAAGCAAATTACATGCCTATAATTTTAGGTGTAATTAATCTTGCAAGCTACTAGCCGAAAGGCCCTCACTTTTGACATAATAGAAGGCTTATACCTACAAACCAAGAATACTATGGCAAATACTGAGCAAACACTTTTCGCAAAACGCTTTCGCGGCTTTTTTCCAGTGGTTATTGATGTTGAAACCGCAGGTTTTAACAAAAACACCGATGCTTTATTAGAAATTGCTGTTTCTGTTTTAAAAATGGATGACGAAGGGTTGCTTAGCATTGATCATACCGTGCATTTTCATGTAGAACCTTTTGAAGGCGCAAACATAGAACAAGCAGCTATAGAGTTTAATGGTATAGACCCATTCTCGCCACTGCGCGGTGCCTTACCTGAAGATGAAGTTATTAAAGATATTTGTAAAGTTGTGCGTAAAGCACAAAAAGCAGCCGGATGTCAGCGCTCTGTAATTGTGGCGCACAATGCCGCATTTGATCATGGCTTTTTAAATGCAGCAATAGAGCGTAATAACATTAAGCGCACGCCATTTCATCCATTTGTAAGCTTTGATACAACCACACTTGCAGGGCTCGCGTTAGGACAAACAGTATTGGCAAAAGCTTGTCGTGCAGCGGGCATTGAATTTGATAATAGCCAAGCTCATTCGGCGCTTTACGATACAGAGCGTACAGCTGAACTTTATTGTTTAATCGTAAATCGTTGGCAGCAACTTGGTGGTTGGCCATTAGCGCCACTAGAAGATAATGACGCAGAGCTAGACGCTGACGATATTAATGGCGACGATGCTAAAACGACTGAGTAATTTTACCTTCACTTAGTTTTACTAAATGGGGCGGATAAATACGCGAAAACTGCTTTGATTCTTTCGCTATTTTAAGCTCCACGCCCGGATGCATCTGTTCATTCACTTTTAAACGACTGGTGGCTAATAACTGAGTCATTTTTTGTTTAACCAGTAATTTTTGTTTTTTTACTTGAATTGAACGAGTTTGTATATGGTGCTCATTAGCAATTATTTTATCTAAAAAAAGCTGACGTTGAGCAGGAACTTGTATTTTACTCGCTTTTACTCGCGCAAGTTCTAGGGTGGTAGATTTATTCGCAAGGACTTTTTCAAAATCTGCAATTTGAATTTGTTTTTGACGAAGTTCGTACCAATGCTGAGCCAAAAAAACACGTGTTTTAGTACCAGCAGGAGCACCTAGTTCACCAAGTTCTATATGCATGGCATCTAAAATATTTCCGCCAATAATTTTACCTCGTGGATTATTTGCTTTTCCTACACGTATTAATCGTTTAGCGCTTAAATCACAATGTAGAGATTGGCGCTCTATAAATAAATCTTGTTCTGTTTTTATATTGCAGTACTGAGCATAGCCAATTGAAATTGTACGTTTAGCTGTAATTAGGCACGTAAATGCGCCTTCGTTTTCACGCTTGCGGCCAATCGCACCTAACACTATTGTTACCGCACTTTCACTCTCAACAATACCTGATTCAACAAATCCTAAAACCGTGATATCGCCATTTGCTTTTACACGCATACCGTCTTTTATATCGCCGCTAATGATTACACTGCCATCAAAATCAACATGACCAGTACTTACATCAACATTATCAAAACATAAAACATCATCAACACGCATACCACGAGGAAGCGCCACGGGCACACCTTTGCAATCAGCAATCAATATACTAGAGTTGCTTGGATCTATTTTAGTGCCTTCAAATGGTTGTAATTGAAATTCTTTACCTGGGCTTGCAGGAATTAAATCACCAAATACAGTGTAGCCATCCTCCCCAAGAGTAGCTGCTACTCGTTGCATGAGAGGAGCACCGGGTTTTACTGTGATGATTGCACCAAGGTTTTTCATATCAACCTTGCCGCCTTCTTTAGCTTGAGGGCTGAGCACTCGGTCTTGGGCTGTTGAACACAAACGAACAAATTTGGCATCGCTGCCTTTTTTAGGATTACGCCCATGGGCTATTACAGCACTGTAAGAGCTACCAGCTGGCTGCTCAAATTGTTGTCCTAAAAATGTATCTAGTGCACGAGGGCTAATACCTTTTTTTACACCGGCATGAGCAAGCGCTTTTTGGGCGTCTTCCATTGATAACAAAGCACCACCTTTTGCCGTCGTAATTGTTGCTTGCGCTATCATGTTGTTTTCATCAACATTAATAGTTATTGAAGCTTTAACGGCTTTGGCAACAACTAAAGACTCTTTTTGATAGTTTTTACTCTGAGCAAAAAGCTTTCCAATATTGATTGAAATAACTTCAAATTCACAATAAGGCGATTGTTCTAGTAACTCAATTAATTGTGTACCAGTTACCGGAAAGCCACTATCTACAGGGTGCTGTATTAAAGATAAATCCCCTGAATTCTGATCAAATGAAAAAACCGACATTTATTTATTCCCTACTTAATATGCCTGTTATTATTTTTATATTACCCCTGTTGCTTTAATACAAAAGTTCTACCTACTATTAAAAAAGCAACTCCCTATTTGAGCATAACTACGTTGTTATGTTAAGCAAATGTTGTTTAATTACCTTGCTATTTACAGGTTAATGGACGTTTATTGTCCAGTTGACGTAGATCAGTAAAATAAAAGCGTCTTACCCCTTGAGTATCAGTACTTTACTCGGTTATACTAATTGCACGCTCTGAATGAGTTTACTGATTCAGGGGCTGATTAGGATTCGACGGAATTCAAGACGCCCAAGGTGCATGTCGAGGTGCGGTTTGCCTCGTTAAACAGCCGCAACCTAAAGTAATCGCAAACGACGATAACTACTCTCTAGCAGCTTAGGCTCGCTAGCGCTCCTTCTACGTATTCTTGTGGACTAGATTTTGGAGTGTCACCCTAACACCTGATCGCGACGGAAACCCTGGCCGGGGTTGAAGCGCTAAAACCAAGCGGCCTCGCCTTTACTTACCGTGTTTGTCCGGGACTTAAAGGTTAATTAAATGACAATACTAAGCATGTAGTACCGACGGTCGAGGCTTTTCGGACGGGGGTTCAAATCCCCCCAGCTCCACCAATTTGCTGTTCGATAACATCCGAGCAGATACAGGAAACCCGCTAGCCACATAGGCTAGCGGGTTTTTTATTGCCTGTAATATCCCAAGAGGTTTACCTACATCCAGTATTTTTAGTACCATGGTTAGTACCAAAGCCCTCACTTGTGAAAATGCTGTGGTACTAAAAGTAAGAAAGCCTTGAATTCACAGGGCTAGAGCATGATATATAAAATAAATGGCCAGAACTGTAAAACCCCTCAACGATACTCAAATTAAACAAGCTAAGCCTAAGGAAAAGGAATACTCACTTTCTGATGGTAGTGGACTTCAGTTATCAATAAGGCCTAATGGTACTAAAAGTTGGTTATTTAAGTACTACAGACCATTTACTAAAAAAAGAACTAACCTCTCTTTTGGGCAGTACCCTCAAATTACCCTTGCCGCTGCTAGAGTAAAAAGAGAAGAGGCTCGCGGGCTTCTTGCTAATGAAATAGACCCAAAAGAGTACAAAGAGCAGCAATATACTCAAGAGACGCAATCACGTTTAAATACTTTAGAGAAAGTAGCGCTCGACTGGTTTGAGCTTAAGAGGAGTACGGTTTCACCTAATTACGCAGAAGATGTGTGGAACTCACTTGAAAGGCATATATTCCCTACTTTAGGCCACGTCCTTTAAGTGGCCTAACGGCAAAGCTCGCTATCGATACTATTAAGCCTATTGCAGCCAAGGGTGCGCTTGAAACTGTTAAAAGGTTATGCCAGCGTTTAAATGAGATCATGGTCTATGCGGTTAATACAGGAGTCGTAGAGCATAACTCTTTGGCGGGTATTAAAGCTGCGTTTCAAACTCCGATCAAAAAGTCTATGGCCACTATAGGCAGTGAAAGGTTACCTGAGTTTATGGAGGCTCTTTCAAGAGCAAGTATTAAGTTTACAACTCGGTGCTTAATCGAATGGCAACTGCATACAATGGTAAGGCCTAGTGAAGCTGCTATGGCTGAGTGGTCTGAAATAGATTTTGAAAGCAAGGTATGGATATTACCCGCAGAAAAAATGAAAATGTCGAAAAGCCATAAAGTACCGTTAACGCCAAGTACATTACGTATACTAGAATTAATGAAGCCTGTAAGTGGTCATCGCCAGTATATTTTCCCTGCCGACAGAGAACCAAGAAGTCATACTAATCCTCAAACTGCCAATGCTGCAATTAAGCGCATGGGTTTTAAAGGTGAGTTGGTTGCTCATGGTCTCAGATCACTTGCTAGTACAATACTAAATGAAACTAAACAGTTTGATTCAGAATTAATAGAAGTTGCATTGGCTCACCAAGAGAAAAACGAAATTAGGGCTGCGTACAATCGTGCTGAGTACGTTGAAAATCGTAGAGAAGTAATGAGCTGGTGGAGCGATTATATCAATAAAGCTAAGGTGGCAACGAGTGTTTGACAAGCTATCTCAATTCAATGCCCTTGATATTACTACTGCAAGTCTAATTTCAAACGATAAAGAGCTTATTGAGTCAGGCTCTTTGTTGGCTTTTTTAGATAAGGTAAGGTATTCACTATCAGCAATAGAGGATAATACAACCTTAACGACTTTTGATGAGTTGCATATCCTTGGTATTACTCGCGTAGAGATAGAGAAGAAGCTTGATAAACTCTACGATTCTGCTTCCGCTAACGAAGAGTTGAGGCCTTCAGAGCTTTTATCACTAGGAGAGCTTATAGGTGAGCTTAATGCGTTGAACCGTTACTCCAAGAGCTTGTTGTATCATCAAGGGATTGCCTTAAGAAATGAGAAAGTTGCCAAGGTAAGGCAGTTAAAAACTCTAACATATCAACGTGTAGCAAAAGAGCTGTATCAAATAGTAGTCTCGAGGGAGTCTTATAGTACTTTTGATGCTTGGAGTATTATTTCAAGTATAGACCTATTCCTTAGGCAGTACTTAAATGTGAAACTAGTTATATCTGAGCATAAAGCCACACAAAGCTTAGCCAAACATATAGGCTTAAACTTAAGCAAAGGAAAGAGAAGCCAACAGCAGGTAAAGCAACGAGATATTGTATTTAGTTATCTTGAAAAACACTTTACCAGCGATTGTATTAACTTGTATGAGTCGATTCTTAGTAGTGGGTATCAAGACATTACGGGCATAAGTATGCCTCAAGATGATAGACGTCTCATGTTAGCGTACGCTGTAACTGATAAGCTAGTTAAGGAAAAGGCATTTCAAAGCCTGAAAGCCCGTATTAGCCTTGACGTGTTAGTTAATAAAATAATAAAAGGCTTAGCCAGAAAATTTCGTATTTCATCGTTTGATGGCTTTAACGAGGCTATTTATATTAGTAAGCTTTATTCAAAAATCCCAAGTTCAGAGCCATTTTACTATCAGAAAGGTAATAGGGCGCACAAAAAACTAGGCTCAATTCAAAGCGGCAAGCTTGATGAGATGATTAGTAACGCTTTTGAAAAGACAGCGTTTATATAATGTTTGATACCTTTGATAATAGCTTATTAAAAATACCACTTCCTCAAATCGTTGATTACATGAATAGCGGCTTAAATAGTAATCATCCTTAACAACTCTGCGACCTAGAACATAAACTTTTTCTAACCCGTTAATACTATTTTACAGTGTCTAATAGGCTTTTTGGGCTCTGATTTAAATGGGGTTTAGCCAATTAAACTCCATTTAATACGTCTGTTTTATTACTCATAATCCTTCCCGTACTTAAGCGAACGTCTTGGTTCGTTTTAATAACTTATGGGATTTAACCCCTTCAATAATTGGAATGATATTATGAACTTAAACAGCTTGTATGGATAATAAACCCATCAAATTATTATTTATAACCAAGTTCGGGTAATGTGAGACCCAGGCTTTAGCAGCAACTAAAGCCCTCTTTTG